>NZ_ATVU01000007.1:0-125141 GCF_000420885.1 Dorea sp. AGR2135
TTAAGCACGCCGCCAGCGTTCATCCTGAGCCAGGATCAAACTCTCGTTTAAAAATCTTAATTCCGATTCGACTCGGATTTAAAATCAAAGTTCGTTCCAGGTCAAGAAAACTACTAGCTTTCTTATCCCTTTTACTGTTTTAAGGTCGACATTGTCATTCAATGTCCGTTCTGAATTTTCTCTTAAAGAATCTTCAGGGTTGTTGTCTATTATTTAATTATCAAGGATCTTTTTCTTTGGTGTCGTCTCAGCGACAGCTTATTTATATTATCACATTCACAATCGCTTGTCAACAACTTTTTTATTTTTCTTTTTTGCTGTTTGTTCCAATCATCTCTGTCGTTCGAAACAGCTTAATTAATATACCATGTCCTTTTCTAATTGTCAATATTATTTTTATTTTTTATTTTATTCGCGCAATTCACACAATTCAGTTTTTTACTTTCTATCATAACTACAGTTTTAAGAATGCACTTCGAGCCATAATTTCCGATCTTACATTTTAACAAAACACTACGTCTCCAATATTGTTCTTTTGTCTACTTACTGTTATAATTGCTAGACGGAGGTTCTTTTACTTATGAAAATACAGCTTTTATCAACATTAAAAAAATATAAAAAGGATTATTTAAAACAGGACATTTTCTCTGGTATCATTATAGCCGCTGTATCTATTCCCATTTCCATGGGATATGCACAGATTGCCGGGCTTCCTCCGGCTTATGGCTTGTATGGTTCTATTCTTCCTATATTATTATTCGCAATTTTTTCTACATCAAAACAATTTATTTTTGGTGTAGATGCTGCTCCCGCTGCTCTTGCAGGCAGTGCGCTGCTTTCTCTTGGTATTGTTCCCGGATCTGAAGCTGCGTTGAATTATATACCGATTTTGGCACTTTTTACTGGTCTGTGGCTTCTTTTCTTTTACATTATAAAAGCCGATCGGATTGTAAACTTTATATCAACCCCTGTTATGGGCGGATTCATCAGTGGAATCTCTTTAACTATTATCTTCATGCAGATTCCGAAACTTATGGGAAGCTCTGCAGGATCTGGTGAAATCATCGAACTTGCAGAACATATTTATGCCGCCGGTCAGGATTTCCACGGGATTTCTCTCGGATTAGGACTTGGTACATTACTTATTATAAGAATATGCAAAAAATGGATTCCAAAATTTCCAATTGCAATTCTTATCATGGCTGCAGGCGTAGTATCTACTGTGTATTTCCATGTTGACGCAAAGGGTGTGGCACTGCTTGATTCTGTTGGAACCGGACTTCCGCCATTTTTCATTCCTGACTTTAGTCAGGTAGATCTGGCTCAGGCTGTTGGGCGTGGACTGATGATTTCACTGGTTGTAATGGCTGAAACTTTGCTTGCAGAAAACAATTTTGCTTTCCGCAATGGTTACAATCTGAATGACCGCCAAGAAATCTTAGCCTGTGCTGCCGGTAATGTTGCCTCTGCATTTGTAGGTTGCTGCCCGGTGAATGGAAGCATTTCCCGGACATCTATGAACGAACAATATGGCGGGCACTCTCAAGTAGTTTCCATTGCTGCAGGCATTACTATGGCAATTCTACTGTTATTTTTCACAGGCTTCATTGGATACCTGCCGATTCCGGTTCTGACCGCAATTGTGATATCCGCACTTATGGACGTTGTAGAGGTTCATTTATGTATCCGCCTCTTCCGACTAAGCAAACAGGATTTTTACATTTTCATGGCAGCCTGTATCAGTGTATTATTTTTAGGAACAATTTACGGTGTGCTCATCGGTGTATTGCTTTCATTCTTTGCCGTTATCACAAAATCCGCGAATCCAACTCGTTCTTTTCTTGGTGTGATTCCCGGAAAAGATGGATATTATGACCTTATAAGAAATGTACATGCGTATCCTATCAAAGGCGTTGTCATGTACCAGTTTAATGAAAACCTGTTTTTCGCAAATGTAAAGATTCTTCAGGAAGATCTTGAAGATGCAGTCAGTCCTGATACGCAAGTTGTAATCATTGACGCAAGAGCAATCAACAACATCGACATTACTGCTGCAGACCGTCTTGCGGAATTATCTTCGCGTCTGACAGACCTTGGAATACATTTTTATATCACTGAACATACTGAAAAATTGAACCAGCAAATGCGTCAGTTAGGTGTTGAACATCTGATTCGCGAGGGACATGTCCGCCGGACAATACTGGCTGCTCTTCACGACGCAGATATTTACGCTCCATATGAACTGGATATCCCGGATTCTGAAAAAGAAAGCGTAAAACTAAACCTGACATTTCTTCCTGCAGAAGATGAAGATACACTGGAGGAATTTGCATGGGCTTATGGTGATCAGGTAGTCGAGGAAATGGAACATGAAGTTCACCACATCTTAAATCATATTCACGGATTAAAGGATATTGAAGAGATTCTTGAAAACGGTCTTGTAGACCACCTTGAAAATTGGCATTCTCTTGGTGCCTTTGATGAGGACGAATTACTTCGCCGTATCGAGCTTCATCTCAATGAGTTGTCACAGGCACTGGCAGAAAACCAACCATTAGTTCTTCAGTTAATTGAAAAACGAAGACGTATTTTAAGAGACCGTGTTCTACGTGAACATCCGGAAGTCTTCGATAAGTTACAGAAACATCGCCGAAAGCTTGAAGAACGATTAGAACTTCAGCGTGCAAGCGTAGAACCTCAAGAACAAACACCTCAGCCAAATCAAACTTTTGAAAAAGAAGACGTTCCAGCGCAAGAATCTGATGTGGCACAAGATTCCGGTGCGGCACAAGATTCCGATGTGGCACAAGATTCCGATGCAGCACAAGATTCTGATGTGGCACAAGATTCCGGTGCGGCACAAGATTCCGATGCGGCACAAGATTCTGATAATATACAAAAAGAATATGAACTTGACGAGAATACTGCCGAACAGGAATCCAATCTTGAGCGACAATTTCTAGAATATATTCGCCGACATTAATTCAAAGATTTCCACTAAACGCATACAAAAAAAGGCAACACATACACGACGCATGTGTTGTCTTTTTTCGTTCAATATTTCTATTTTTTCTCTTTATTACTTTCATATTCTTTCAATGCTTTTAATGCCTGACCACCCATGAGATACAGAATTCCAGTGTTAAATATGGTCATAAGACCAATTCCTACATCCCCCAGATCCCAAACAAATGTATAAGCTGCAATTCCACCAATGAACAGCATTACAAGTGCAAGTACTTTATAAGCAGTCTGCCAGAACCATTTATCGCCAAAGAGATAGGATACATTACTTCTTGCGTAAAAGAGTATTCCTAAAAATGTCGAGAAACTGAATAAAAATAATGTAAGTGCTATAAAGATTACACCAAATTCTCCAAGATGATATTTCATTGCTGACTGTAGTAAATCCATTCCTGACTTTCCGGCGACTACATTTTCCGGTGCCAACAGCATGATCATTGCAGTACAGCTACAGATCACAATGGTGTCAATAAATACTCCCAGCGCCTGTGTAAGTCCTGCTTTTACCGGAAAATCACATTCTGCTGCCGCTGCCGCACATGGTGCTGATCCAGAACCCGCCTCATTTGAAAACAGACCTCTCTTTACGCCGTTCATAAGAACTGCACCAAATCCTCCAGATACAACCTGTCTGATTCCAAATGCCTCCTCAAAGATTCGACCAAATACGCTTGGAATACTTTTCATATTTATGAGAATAACAAAAATCGTAATGAAGAAATAACATACAGCCATAATCGGCACGATCAGGTCCAGAACTTTTACCGTCGCGTTTTTACGAAGGACGATCACTGCCGCAACTGCAACAAGGACAATCGTTGTATAAAGCGGTGGAATATGAAATGCATTTTCAAAAGAAGATGCAACTGAATTACTGATTACCTGGCTGATTCCACACCAGCAGATCAGACCGGAAATTGCAAACAGGACTGCAATCAAGGTATGATTTTTCTTCTTTCCTGTCTTTTCTTCCATATAGTGATGAATATAGTAAGCCGGACCTCCACGGTATCCTCCGTAAAGTGGATCTTTTTCTTTGTGAATCTGTGCCAGCGTTGCCTCTACAAATGCTGTTGAAGAGCCAATCAGGGCTGTCACCCACATCCAAAAGACCGCTCCTGCACCTCCTGCGGAAATTGCAGCTACAACCCCGACAAGATTTCCCATGCCGACTCTCGTCGCTGTTGATACGATCAACGTCTGAAACGTGGACAGACTGTCTTTATTCTCCTTCTTTGACATCAGTGCCCGAATCATATCCGGGAACAAACGCAAAGGTAATACTTTTGTCCGCACTGAAAAATAAATCCCTGTCGGAATCAATAATATAATCAGCAATGAGATTCCCACACTATCTCCACCCGGCAATGGAACATGTATCAAATCTCCCCACAATAATGCATAAATTCTTTCAATTAACGATACAACCATTTCAGAAATATCCTTTCTGAGCTCTTTGTCACTTTAACGCTCTGCACTATCATACTATATCTCAATATATTGTGCAAATACTTTTCATGAAAAAACAATTTCCTGCAATACTCTTCCGACCGCCTGTGAAAAATCACTGATATTTCGAATCTTAATCAGATTTTGCCCAAAAATCTTTCCTGCTACTTCTCCAGAGCGCGCACTTCCCATAAAAATTCCGATCACCTGAATTCCTTTTTGTTTCAGATTCTGCACTTCTTTTGCAGTATCTTGAATCGCAAGCAGATCTGTGTATTCTTTATTTTTATAAAAAGCACCTTCTCCACTATCCTGATCATCCTGCGGGCTTGCATCTGTCAGTACGAGTAAAATTCTTTTTCTTTTTTCGCCGTTCTCCATCAAGTGTCCTGCCGCCCGAAGTGCAAGTCCATCGCGATTGTTTCCCGCTGCAACATACCGGAACAGTTCATCCTCTCTCTCTTCTTTGCAATTAGGGAAAATGTGCAATATCGTATAGCCGCGGATACTGCAATAAGAATAAATCTGTACCGGAATCTTACATTGTTTCAGACTTTTGGATAAAATATACGCCTGTGCCGCAATCCGCTCCTGCATCTGCTTTCTCGAAGAAGAGGCATCTATGAGAATATCAACAGAAAATCCAGGAATTTCTACCTCTTCTTTTCTCTCAAATACTCTTGGATCGTCCAGATAGACTGCTTTCCACACTTCCTGTGGATTTAGTTTTCCGTGAGCTGCTTTCTCTGAAAATCTCTCTTCTTGTTCCTCAAGACAAATCTTTAGCTTTTCTGTAAGTCTTCGAATGGCATTCTGATAAATCGAATAATTCTGTTCATAATGTTTTTTATTCTTCTCATATTGTCTGGCAGTCTCTGCCTGAAATTCTCTAATTTCCTTTTTTTCTCTTTTTCCTTTTATCTTGGATAATTCATTTTCACCAGTATATATCTTATTTCTGTTTTTTTCTGTCTCCGACTCTTTCAGGCCATCCTCCCTTGCTCTTGAATTCCCTTTTGTAAATAAAAGATGACAATTTTTATGATTTCCCACACACAATTTTTGTTCTATTTTTTCCTGGTATTCTTGCGAATAGATACTCTTCCCAAAACATGCCTCTACATATCTTTTTGTTTCTTCCGGATTTCTCTGTAGCGGCAACTGGAATATATAGTGTCTGCCTCGCTCCATTATTCCCGATTTCCCATCAAAAAATGTATTTTGGTCATCATAATTTCTGGCACGTACATAAGTAGCACTTACTTTTCCAAAAGACTGAAATGCTCCGGATACCTTCTGCAGAAAATAATTTCCTTTCTTCTTTTCAGTCGGACGATACGCAAAATATTTCCACAGATTTTCTCTTGTCTGTTCCAGAATTTGATCCGTTGACATATCTTCTGAAAAAGAAAACGCATGTAAAATCTGCTCATCTTCCTCTTTTAACCCTGATGACTGTCCCAAAATTTCTCTGCAATGTCCGTTTCGTATCTGATCAATTCTGGAATACTCTTTATATTTCCGATAACGTCTCAGGCTTTCTCTGGCATACTCTTTCCTCAAATCCAAAAGTGCTGTCCTTTTCTTCTCTTCTTTTTGATACAATGCATTTTCCAGCCCAATCCAGAGAAGCCCTTCATATAACTCCTGGTTCTTTCCTCCTAACTGATTAAAAAATACGTCTATTTTTTCCTGATCGTACCATTTATATGCCAGTCCGATAATCAGGTTCAAATACATATCTGCTGTTCCATCCGGGGAAAAGGCAAGAAACATCGGTTCAAATTCATACTTTTCTGCTGCAGTCCATATAAAATTACGTGCTCTTTTCGCTTCTATTAATTCCTGCTCTTCCATTCCTGTCACCTTGTAAATATTTGCATATTTTATTATTTTTTGCGAAAAACATCCTTTCTTTGGATTTTTCTTGAAATCCTTGCCTGAATCGTATCCCGGATCAATGTCTGCTCATATGGATCAAACGATTTGTTCGCAATTCCCATATCTAGCGCTGTATGAATATCAAGTCCTTTTTCCATCAGATCGATTGCTCCCAAAAGGCCTCGAAGATCCAGTGCCTTAGAAGAAATCTCAGCATTTTCACATTTTTTCTGTAAATCTAAAAATAATGCTGCTAACTCTTCTGCCGCATCTTCCCGGATTGCCGGAGAGTTCTTTCTTATCAGTTTTATCAGGCTTTCTTTGGCAATCATCGGCATCTGAATGACGGCAAAACGTGACACCAATGCTTCATTCAGTTCTTTTGTGCCGGAATATCCATAATTCATGGTTGCAATAAACCGCGTTGCAGGGTGAAGTTCTATTCTTTCATACCCCGGAACGTCAATGGCCCTACGAAAATCCAATGTTGCATGCAGCACTGCCATAGCTTCACTTTTTGCCATGTTAATTTCATCCAATACCGTAAAACCACCTGTTTTTGCTGCTGTATATACCGGGCCGGGCCGGAAAGTCACTTCACCGCCGCGAAATGTATCCATCCCTATGAGGGAAGCAGCATCCATATTCACATGAAAAGACACATCCCATCGCGGCCGCATAAAAACTCCGGCCAGATTCTCAGCAAACAGATTCTTTCCTGTCGCCTTATGTCCGACAAGCAGAAGATTCTGCCCGCATAGAATAGCTGTAATTGCCTGCTCCCACACATCTTTCCCATAATAAAACTGCTCCAGCTTTGGAATTCTTTCCTCATAAGATTTTTCTGCCGGATAACTTTCACGAAATTTTTTTATCTCATCAATCAAATCATCTCTGATTCCAAGTTCTCGTAATTTTTCTAACAAATGCTGTCGCTTCCCTTCTGTTCTAAACTTACCATCTATACTTCTTTTAGAGATTGCCTACATCTCCTGGATGCTATAAAACTCCAAACAATTGATTGATATTTACATTGTCATCAATAATTCTGCTACTTGGCTTTTTTGCATTAGCAAGCATGGTTTCCACTCTATTTTCCAGTGCCACATCTATAAATTTCCCCATATTAATTCCACGCAGTTCAAAGAAAAGTGCCGGATTTTCATCCAGCCGCACTCCGACGCCATATAACGCTGCTGCGACATGCTTGCACATCAATGCCCAGTCAGGACAACTACATCCGAAACTAATTTCACTTGGATTCGGAAAAAGTCCATTTTCACCTGCAAATAATTCTTTCATGGCAACCGGGAAATTTCCCGCCAGCAATTCTTCCATACTCTCAATCTTTTCACTGCATTGTTCAATGATATTCTGACAATGTTCCTGATTGAGCGGACTGATCCGTATCTCCACCTTGTATGGGGTTTTTCGTCTCCCCTGTACTTTTGCTTCTATTTTCCCCTTCTTTATCTGAAGATCCACAACCGTTCCCGTTCGGACATAACGTTTTCCGCGTTCCAGCCTTGACTCATAATCTGCATATCTTTCCAGATTCTCACACCATGCATTTCCCCACCATGTCTTCGTAATCTTTCTGCCTTTGACTATAATTGGATGAACTTCTTTTCCTTTTTTCCGTTGCTTTTCAATACTTGCCCCGGCATTCTTTTTCAACAGTTCGCCGCTTGGCTGTTCAAACTGCTGCCTTTCATCCCAGTATTTTTTCATTTATTTTCCCTCTTTTTTCGTTTCATATACTTATACAATATTTTGTTCTTTTTATTCTTCAAGCCGAAGCAAGGAGAACAGCTCTTCATTATTAAGATCTGTAATCCATTTTTCTCCACCTGATCCTATCACATTTTCAGCAAGTTCCTTTTTTGAATTAATAATTGCATCTATTTTTTCTTCAATAGTACCTTTGCTTACAAACTTATGAACCATTACATCTTTTGTCTGTCCGATACGGAACGCACGGTCGGTCGCCTGATTTTCAACTGCCGGGTTCCACCAGCGGTCAAAATGTATCACATGATTTGCTTTCGTGAGATTCAGCCCTGTTCCTGCCGCCTTAACAGACAACACAATAAACGGAACATATCTTTCACCTTGAAATTTTTCAACTATTTCTGTCCTGCGTTTTACAGGTGTACCCCCATGGATCACATACCCTTTTGCATGAAAAATTCCCGTCAGATATTCTGCAAGATATTCTGTTATTTCCTTAAACTGCGTAAACACAATTACTCGCTCACGTTTCTCATAAATTGTCTCACACAATTCTTTTAACAATGCAAACTTACCGCTGTCTGCCGGGCTATAATCATCCTGTCCCAGATACTGATCCGGATGATTACAGATCTGTTTCAGTTTTGTAATTGTGCCAAGTACAATTCCTCTTCTTTCAATCCCCTCTGCTTCAAGAACACGTTTTTCCATATCCGATACAGCTTTTCGATACAATACGGTCTGTTTTCTGGATAAGGCAGCATAATCTAACATTTCCACTTTTTCCGGTAGATCAGAAATAATATTTTTGTCAGTTTTCACTCGTCTGAGCATAAACGGACTGATCATAGATTTCAATTTTGCATATTTTTCCGGATGCTCTTCTAATCCCTTGCAAAACTCATGAAATTCTTTTGAAGCCCCTAAAAGGCCATGATTAAGGAAGTCAAATAATGACCAAAGGTTCGTAAGATCATTTTCAATCGGTGTACCAGTCATAGCAATCCGCATCTTACTCTTCATTTTTTTGATCTCTCTTGTCTGCTTCGTCGTTGGATTTTTTATTGCCTGCGCCTCATCAAGAATCAGACAATCCCATTCTTTTTCCTTCAATGGTTCTATTTTTGTCGCCATTGCGTATGTTGTAATTGTTAAAAATGGTAATTCCTCTTTTGCTTCTTCTGCCAGTTTTGTTGATGGCTTTCCGTGCAGGATTACACTGTTCATAGCAGGGACAAATTTATCTTTTTCTCTCTGCCAGTTTCCAATCAAAGAAGCCGGAACGATTAATAATACTTTTGCATCTTTATCTGTTTTTCTCAATTTTTCGAGATATGTCAGAACCTGAATTGTCTTTCCAAGTCCCATATCATCTGCGAGACATGCTCCAAATCCTAGCCGATTCATATAGTTCAACCAGCTATAGCCGCTTTTTTGATATGGCCGTAGTGTTGCTTTCAAAGTCTTCGGAACAGCTACACTTCGAATTCGATTCGGTTCCCTGAGATTAAGAAGCATTCTCGACATCCACACTCCATTTGAAACTACAATTCCAACATCTGGAAGGATTTTGTCATTTCCCATTTCCAGTTGAACTGCATCTCTAAAAGATAAGCTCTCTGGAATATCCTCCATTTCTTCCAGAAGCTTTCTTAATTTTTCATGATTGACTTCAATCCATTTTCCCTTTAAAAATGCCAGTCCTTCCGTCTGTCTGAGCAACTGCTCAATCTCAATTTGTGTCAGTCTGACTCCATCTACTTCTAATGACGGCTGAAGAGAAACAAGTGCATCAAAGCCTACCATGGATGGTTTTTCTTCACCCAGTTTTACATTGACAGATAACATGGAATTTTTCTTTCTCCACCAATTAGGTATTCTGCATAAAATTCCTGTCTCTTCGATTTTCTCGATATCTTTTAAAAATGAATATGCATCATCCACTGTGAATTTCAGCGTGTGAAACATTTCTCCACTTTCCATTAATTCCGCGATCAAAGGAGAGACTTCTGCCGCGCGATTTAAACTCGATAAAAGAGTAAGGAGTTTTTCTCTGTCGTCTCTATATTCAGTCAACGCATATTGGAGCGGCATATGCTGTACGCTTCCATCTGACTGCCTGGATGCATAGGTTGCTATAAATGCAAATGGAGCATCATCATTTTTACTTTCTACAAGATGAAGGAAAATACGCTCTGGCACATGCAGGCTTTGATTTCTCTCTGCCAGATACATTGCCACTGAACCTTTATAGTTTCTGATCTGACCTTGAAAAATTGTTTCCAATTCTGAAAATCTGTTTCGTATCCACTTTTCATCAATAAATTCTGTTCCGATTGCATATGGGGTTGCATTAAGCAACCGTTCAATGCATTCCTGTGTCGGAGCTACTTTTATCTTATCCCTTGCAATTTCCAGCTCCGGAAGTCTGGTCAATTCTTTGAAAAATGCATCGGATACAAGATAAAGGAAATATCCTGAAACTGTAAGTTTTGATGGACTCTCTATATTTCCCATATCATATAAAAATTCTGCTGATTCCTCGTCTTCTGTTTCTTCTCCTGTATTTTCCGGATAGAATCCGTTTTTTGTAAAAATGTACTGTCTTTGCATATTGAAATCTCCGTTACTGTTTTTTTCCACAACATTTTTTATATTTTTTTCCACTTCCACAAGGGCATGGATCGTTTGGATACACTTTCTTCTCTTTTACAATTGGCTTCTGCACCGGCATTCTAAAATCATCATAAAGATCATTATAAATATCCGCTTTCTCAAGTGTATCGGAAAAAACCTCCAGCTGTGACTCTATCCATTTCAGATCTTCTGCCTTTTCCAGATGTTGTGCCAATAATCTCGCCCGTTCAAAAAGCAACTCATTTTCCATCGTACAGCCAATCCCAATAACTTCTCTACGAATAATTTTGTAGGCTTCTTCTGCTCCTTTTTCTTCCTGTACACACCAACTCCAGACGCTCAAGGCATTCTGGTTATGTGGTTCTTTTTTCAGCCAGTCTTCAAACCATTTCCGTCCCTGTTCAATTTTGCCTTCTGCGTATAACTCTTCCCCGATTGCAGATTTAAAATTGCTGCCATCATCAAAGCTAAAGTTTAGCATTTCCAAGATTCTACTACAGAATTCTACACGCTTTTCGTGCTCACCTGCATTTCCAAGTTCCATTTCAAAATCCTGCAACCATGCATCTATCGGATATTGATAATCCTGTGATTCCATAAGTTCTGTAATTCCAATTTTATACTCTGCATTTTCAACAATCTTCTGAAAAATCCCCCAGGCTTTCCACCATAATGGAATCATTTTCTCATAATTCTGTTCATACTGAGCTTCATAGCCCTCCTGAACTAAATTGTCCCATTCGTCCCATTCTGTCAGAATTTCATGTGTATCTTCATAATCTATGCACTGCTGCACCATGTTTCGTAACGCCTGCGCATATCTTTTTTCATCATAGGGCTGATTTTCTTTCATTACATCATAAATTTCTTCTATTACAACCGCACCTATTTTTTCTTTCGCTTCACTCACAGAATATCCTGCGTCAATCAGTCTGTTGTAAGATTCTCTCGTCACAGGCGGGTCATTTTCTCTTAACTGATTATCTACAACTTCCAATATCAGTTTCTTTAATCTTAAGTTTGCCATTTTTCTTTTCCTCACATTCTTTATTTTTCAACATAACTACAGACACGAAAAGGCTGTATCCTTTTTGTATATTGAATTCAAGAATGCCAAGGCATTCTTGAATTTTCTTCATTTTCATGCAAATCAATATCTTCAACCAGCAATTTGCCAATTTCCTTGTATGTTCTTAGAAGAGTATTATTCACTTCAACTGCAACATGTGTTCTTGCCTCTTGAAGTAATTTTTCGATTTTATTTATCATCCTATTATCCGCTAATTCATCCCTGATTCCTCCTTCCTATATCATCAACTAACAATCTCTACACTTATTATATCATTCCCCCCTGATAGTAGTTGTAAAAACTTCACATTTTTCATATTTTAGAGATACTTTGTGCTGTACATAATGCCGCCGAGGATGTCAAGTCATTGCTGCAAAAAAATATGCGGCTTTTTTGCCACGAAAATGGCTTAAAACCGCATATTTCTCTATAGAGGATGTTATATACTTCTGGCAGTTACTTTATCACTCTCCATCATTTTGATCTCTTCAGCTGCATTCAAGACATTCAGCTGATATTCAGCAATCTCTTGTAATATTTTGAATCTTTCTCCTTTTTCTTCACGCAGCATCTGTGCATTATGTGATTCCAGATTGGATAGAACTGTTAATTCATTAATTGTTGCAAAATCTCTGACATTGTTTTTCTTCGCAAGTTCAGGATTTGCCTCTCTCCATGCTTTCGCCGTAAATCCAAATAATGCTACATTTAATATGTCTGCTTCTTCCGCATATGCAAGCCATTGAAGGTTTTCTCTGTAATTCATTTGAGGAAGCAAGTATCTTTTTACAGCATCCGTCTGGATCAGATAATTATTTTTACTTAAAAACCGTTTTGCATCCCATTCCTTTTGTTCAGAATTGTTTTCTTCTTCCTTTAACCGTTGAAATTCTTTTATCAGATATAGTTTAAATACCGGACTGATTGCAGATGCAAATTCAAATGCAATATCTTTGTGTGCATATGTGCCACCATATTTTCCACGCTTTACATATAATCCTATAGCATTCGTTTTATTAATCCATTCCGCAACGCTTAATACAAATGTATGTAAACCCGCTTCAGATTTAAAGTGGTCGAATTCGACCACTTTAAAATCAGGATTATAAATCATTTCCCACGTTCCTAAAAATTCTAATGTATTTCTATTTCGTAGCCAGTTTTTCACAACATCAGCGCTACGTGATTCTCCTGTTTTAGCTTTTGCAATATCCGTAATACAAATATAATCATCCAGTTCTTGTTGTGAAATTGAAATTGGTACATCTTGTACATTAATTATTCTATTCTTCATCCACTTCTTCCTTTTCTGCAAAATTTCCCATTTTTATCCTATATGCTAATAATCTAAAAACATAATCTGGCATTTTTCTTGTTCCTCTTTCCCATTCTGTTACGGTTCTGTAAGGAATTCCGAAATACTCACAAAATTCCTTTCTGTTCATTCCAGTACTTTCTCGTAATTCTTTTATTTCCATTTTTCTCCCACCATTTACACATTGTGTATATATTATAGCATATTTTTTCATTTATTACAACATCTATCATCTTCATTTCGGAATACTCTCTGCAAGACAGAGCCGCCCATATCCCACCATTTCATTTGGATATTTTTCAATCCCCGGAAATGGTTCCGCCCCTCTTCTCAGATAAGCCTTGACCTTCTCCCCATACAGATAGCTGTCATTTCCTCTTACAATTCCCCACTCCATTAAAAGTGCCGCACTCCCCGTCACAAATGGTGTGGAAAAAGACGTTCCGCTGAATTGCATCACGCTTCCTCCAACAGATATCGTGCTCACATTTACTCCCGGCGCCACAAGATCTGGTTTGACTGCACTTGCACTTTCTCCGGTCAGTGGTCCACGCCCGGAAAAATCTGCATAGGAAAATGTCAGGCTGTCATATGCTCCTACTGTGATTGCCCGCATCGCAGTTGCCGGATTTGTAAGTGTCGTGCTGCTTACTGGTCTGAGAAATCCGGTTCCCGGATTCAATGTTCCTTCGCCTGGGATCCACATTTCATAATGTCCATCCACAATTTTTCTCGGTGTCAGAACCATTGTCCACACTCCGCTGTTTATATAGCTCCCGCGTGGGAGGAAATCCAGATAGATCTCCTGGTTTGTGCTAAATGGACTTGGCTCCCCGTAATACAAAAGTATTTCTGTTGCATCGACAGTAAATCGCTGTGTTCCAAGCTGCTCCTTGACTGGCCCGATACGTGTACCTGTAGGCGATACAATTGAAATATCTATCTGATCTACATATCTTTTCCAAATCTGAACATTTAACGATGGCTGTTTTTCCTGCACTGCCAGCTCAATCTCCTGTTCTCTATTTGCTCTGACATTTTCTGATACTCTCCCAGATGTATGCCCTGCGGTTGCCCCTTCATTTCCTGTTCCGATACAAATGCAACTCTTCCAGATATTAGAAATGTCATTAATAAATCGCTCTAATAATGACGTTCCGTCTCTGGCTCCGTATGTATTGCCAAAGCTGATATTCACAGCCACCGGCATTCGCAGCTCTTGTGCTTTGCGTATAACATAATCAATTCCCTGCATAAGCTCCGTCGTCCTTGGAAATCCCCCAGACATAGGATTTCCAAGTTTTACTACAATGAATTCGCTTTGAGGGGCAACTCCTGCATAAACACCGCCGCTTCCTCTTCCATTTCCAGCCGCAATAGCGGCTACCGCCGTTCCGTGTCCTGAAATATCACGCGTACGGATAGTTATCGCTTCCTGTGTCACTATATTTTTCGGTGTTATTACATGATAAAAATCTGGAAAAGCAGCATCTATCTCTTCCTTTGTATACTCCACTCCCATTCCATATCCTTTCGGCACATGCTCCCCCTCCACCGCCTTTAATGACTGATCCCACAGATAACGGATTCTCGTTGTCCCGTCTTCATTCCGAAAATCAGGTAGTGTGTAATCAACCCCGGAATCTATGACTGCCACAAGTACTCCCTGTCCCGTAAGCGAAAAACGGGCGTCCTGTACCTCATTGATACAAGACACCCGTTTCCCATTTCGTACCTGGAAAAATAATCGTTTTGGTTTTTCCACATATTCTACTTCTACAATCTGTACCAGATCCGGTATCTGTGACTGACGTATATGAATAATAGCATATTCATTTAACAGCTCTGTAACTCTCTCAGAAATCTGTCGGACTATCTTTAAATTACCGGAATATTTGATAATCAACTCCCACACCTGGTCCACAGGATTATATCCTACATTCAATTCCTGAGATCGTTCACGTTCACTTTCCGTGGCATTCAATGCCTGATTCAAGAGATTTTCTAATTTCTGACTCTGCATTTCTACTCCCTTAAATGAGCTCAGGCATCAAATATGGTGCCAATTCTACCGGAATAAAATAGCCTCGATCATAATGACAACTTGGACATACAGGCGGTGCCATTTTTCCTTTTTGAATATGTCCGCAATTCATACACATCCATTCCCCTCCATCTGGATTTTCAAAATACTGATTTTTCCCAAGCAGTTCTGCAAGCAATGCAAAGCGACGTCCATGCACAGCTTCTACCTTTGCGATCATGTCAAATGCTCCTGATGCCTGATCAAAACCTTCTTCTTTTGCAATTTTAGCAAATTCCGGATAAACGTCTTCAAACTCCTGCATTTCATTATGCACCGCACTTTTCAGAAGATCTGTCACATTTTCTGCAAGATTTACTGGATACCCGCCACAAATTTCAATCGTCTGCTCTGTCTGACCTCTCAATAATTCATAAAACACTTCCGCGTGTGCCCGCTCCTGATCTGCAGTGAATAAAAAAATCTGGCTAATGGAATACAGATTATCACGACTCGCCTGCTTTGCCGCAATTGTATAACGATTCCTTGCCTGACTCTCTCCTGCAAATGCCCGCATCAAATTTTCTCTTGTCTTACTTTTACTAAAATCAACAGCCATGGTACATACTCCTTTCTTACTTCTATAAGTAGTATGCTCCATGGCTGTACAATTATTCCCTCTTATTCTCTTTGCAGTTCACTTTCAAGAATACCTGTTTTTGTTAATATGTTTTGTTTTTGTGTCATTCTCATACTTTTTCCTAATTAAATCCTATAATTCTTCTTGCCACACTGTACGCAAGAGAGGATATCTTTCGTCCGGGTCTTCCCGGGATGTTCATGGTCTGTCCAAGTATTCCGTAACGGATCTTCATAAATGTCTTGAAATCCTTCTGTTTCAGATATATCCACAGTTCTTTTTTCTTCTCCAGGTTTTCTGTTTTCTTAGATCGGATACATAAAATGGAAGAAACAGTCATCATGATTGCGAGATAATTAATCATATAATTTCTCAGTTTCTTGCATTTTACATTTTTTAATTGGTACATATCAATCATTGCCTTTGTAACAAAAATCTGCTGATCCAGTCTGGATATCATAACTTTCTCATTGACAGACTGATCTTCTCTTCCAATATAATAACGATAAAAATCCACATCCAGGTAATACACTTTTCGCACAAATGGCAACGGATAATACACATAAATATTATCTACATAAAATGTATGTTTTGGAAGCTCTAACTGGCTGAGCTTAAGCATCGCTGTCCGATAAATAACAGAATGCATCAGAATGTACTGATCCAAATGGAACCGTCCGATTTCTTCCCATTTGAAAATCTTATCCTGAGGAAGCACATTACGGTAATGAATACATTTCTTATGGGTTGCTCCTACTTTCTCATAAACATAATTGGAAATGAGCATGTCCACCTCTTCATCTTCAGATTCCAGCTTCTTAAGAAATTCCAGAATCTTCCGAAGAGCCTCGGCATCTACCCAGTCATCACTGTCCACAACTTTAAAATACTTTCCGGTGGCATGTGTAAGTCCTGAATTCACAGCATCGCCGTGACCTCCATTCTCCTTATCCACCGCCTTGATGATCGTCGGATATTTTTCCTCATACTCATGTGCAATCTTAGAAGTATCATCGGAAGATCCGTCATTTACAATTATAATCTCTACATCTTCCCCGCCCACAAGAATACTCTCAATGGCGTGAGACATATATTCCTGTGAATTGTAACTTGGTATTGCAAAAGATATATATTTCATGCATCTTTCTCCTTATATCACATCTTTTTGAATTTATAGTTTCTTTCTTATTATATCACTACTTACCCAAAGCAGAGCCTTAGGAATCTTTTTAAGTATATAGCATCTGTGCACTTTTTCCAACCAAAATTTTTATATCTTTTTTGCAATCTCCTTGTAAAAAATGCTATGATTCGATATAGTAGAGATAAAATTGATAATTTTTCAACAAAAGGAAGGTACACATATGAAAAAGAATCTGATTGTCGGACAATCCGGCGGCCCGACTGCGGTCATTAACGGAAGTCTGTATGGCGTAGTCACTGAAGCCATGAGACACACTGAGGAAATCGACGAAATATACGGTATGATTAATGGAATTGAAGGATTTTTAAACGGACATATGATGGATATGCGTTCGCTCATTGAAACGAACGAACTCTCCTTACTCCGCACAACACCCGGCTCTTACCTCGGGTCATGCCGTTACAAGCTTCCCGAAGATTTAAATGATCCTGTTTATCCATTGTTATTCAACAAGTTTACATCGCATGGTATCGGTTATTTCTTCTATATTGGGGGAAATGATTCCATGGATACTGTAAGTAAATTATCCCGATATGCCAAAAAGATCAACAGCGATATTCGCTTTATCGGTGTTCCGAAAACCATAGATAATGACCTGGTCCACACAGATCACACTCCGGGATTTGGAAGTGCTGCAAAATATGTTGCTTCCATGGTCCGCGAAGTTGCTATTGATGCAAGTGTTTATGACAACAAAAAATCTGTCACTATTGTAGAAATTATGGGGCGTCACGCCGGCTGGCTCACTGCCGCCAGTGCCCTTGCCCGCAAATATGATGGTGATAACCCACGCCTTATTTATCTGCCGGAAACTGCATTTGACCAGGAAGCATTTCTTAAAAAAGTACAGGAAATGCTGGAAACAACCCCAAACTTAGTTGTATGCATCTCTGAAGGAATTCATGACAAAAATGGAACCTTTGTCTGCGAACTTGCCGGTGATATTGGAACCGATACCTTTGGTCATAAAATGCTGACCGGATCCGGAAAATATCTGGAAAATCTTGTCAAAGAGCGAATCGGCGTAAAAGTCCGCTCCATTGAGTTAAATGTATGCCAGCGCTGCTCCAGCGAATACCTGTCAGCTACAGATTTAAATGAATCTGAAAATGCCGGAATCGTTGGTGTTCAGGCTGCATTAAAAGGAGAGACAGGCAAGATGATCACATTTATCCGAAACGGTGATCTTCCTTACGAGCTCTCCTACGAAACTGCCGATGTAAATGAAATCTGTAACATGGAAAAAGCCGTACCATCTGATTGGATCACAGAAGACGGCTGTGATGTCACAGAAACATTTATACAGTATGCAAGACCACTGATCCAAGGAAAAGTGGTGGTATCGGAAGAAAACGGCTTACCGCTTTTTGCTTACCGAAAATAGTTTCCCTACAATGAGGCACAGAATAATCGTGATCAACATATCAGGCAGTGTATTTCCTACCGGCATATCGATATTCATCAGAATTCGATACGCAATAAATCCTATCACCCAGATAATCATATTCGGTACATGCACTGCCTGATTACTCTTATCCAGTTTCAGCAAGAAGAAGTCTGCAATCTGGATTGCAATCATCGGTGCAAATACGGAACCGATGAGATACAGAAAATCTGTAATATTATCCATCGGATATACAATTGCTGCAATCGTTCCAAGCACAGTTACCACGATTGCCACATGTTTTCCATTCCATTTGTTCACAACGGTTTCACTGGAAATTCCTGCGGAATATGCATCCAGAAATGTTGTTGTAACTGTTGAAAATACGATGATCAGAAGTCCGGCGATTCCAAGACCTGCTTTTAGCATGATCTGTGCAATATCATACTCTCCGGTAATAATTGCTGCTCCCATTCCGATCACATACATCCAGCAGCTTACAATACCATAAGTAATTGCGCTGACTGCTGTTGCTTTTACCGGCTCTTTTGCTTCTCTTGTATAATCACTGATCAGTGGAAGCCAGGATAATGGCATGGCAACGGCAAGTTCAACTGCTGCGCCAAATGTCATGCTGTCATCCGATGGTACGCCAGCTCCGCTTCCTGTGAAGATAACTTTGCAAAGAATCAGTGTCAGGATAAATAATGCCGCCATAGCAACCGTGTTTATTTTTCCAAGATTCGTAATTCCAATAACAATCCACAGAATGATCAGCGCTCCGATGACCAGGCACCAGATCCAGCGTCCGGTATTCATGACACCATCTGCTGCCAGTGCTCCATCATAAATCATAATCGCCGTCCAGCCCACAAGCTGCAGCACATTTAACACTGCAAACAGAATACTTCCCTTCTGTCCAAAACTCATTTTTACAGTTTCCATTGCACTTTTTCTGACTTTACCACCGATTACACCTGCCAGGAATAACATAAGGCAGCCGATGATATGTCCTACGATAATTGCAAGAAGTCCTTTCCCCATTCCAAGTGGTGCCAGATAAGTTCCGGTCAGAATCTCCGCAATAGAAACGCCTGCTCCAAACCAGATCAGTCCATTTTCAAATAAACCTGTTCTTTTTTCTTCCATGATGTCTTTCCCTCTTTATGCTTCTTTCTTATATTCTCCCGTAATTGCAAATCCGTGATCCATAGGTCCGCTTCCTTTCCCGAGATCCAGCATCGCAGCCAGTGCTCCGGAAATGTAATCTTTTGCACGCTCTACGGATGTGTCCATATCAAATCCTTTTGCAAGGTTCGATGCAATGGCACTGGAAAGTGTGCAGCCGGTTCCATGTGTATTCGGATTATCAATACGTTTTCCGTTGAACCAACGATAATCACCGTCACGATAAAGCAGGTCATTTGCATCATTCAACTTATGTCCGCCCTTGCAGAGAACTGCGCAGTGGTATGTATCACTGATTTTCTTTGCAGCCTCGATCATATCATCTGCTGAGTGAATCTCCATTTCCGCCAGAACTTCTGCTTCTGGAATATTCGGTGTCAGAACACTGGCAATTGGAAGAAGACGTTTCTTTAAAGTTCCGATTGCCTCTTCACTGATCAGCTTCGCTCCACTTGTCGCTACCATAACCGGGTCAACGACGATATTTTTTGCTTGATACTCTTTCAGTTTATCTGCAATTTTCTCAATCAGCGCACCGGAAGATACCATTCCGATCTTCACTGCGTCCGGATAAATATCTGTAAAAATGTTATCTAATTCCTCACCCAGAAATTCCGGTGTTACTTCCATAATACCCGTCACACCTGTCGTATTCTGTGCGGTTAACGCTGTGATTGCACTCATCGCATAAACGCCATTTGCAATCATTGTCTTAATGTCTGCCTGAATCCCTGCTCCACCACTGGAATCACTTCCGGCAATTGTTACTGCTGTTTTCATTATTTTACCTTTCCTTTTTTACTCTATTTGAAAAATATATCTGCCGCTTTGAAGCTTTCCATATAAATGTCTGCTTCTTCGCGAATCATTTCCTGATCTTCTTTACTTTCTTCGTCATACACGCCAACCGTATGATATCCTGACAGTTTTGCTGTCCGGATCGCATACAATGCATCTTCAAAAACATACAGTTCTTCCGGAGTCCTGCCTAAAAATCCAGCTGCCATATGATAGACTGCCGGGCTCTGCTTTCCAGCTCCTGCCTGCGCGCATGTAAAAATGTGTTTAAAATACTGGCGTACTCCAAGACGTGTAAATGCATGTTCCAGGTGATCTTCATCACTGGCTGTCGCTGCCACGACCGGAATCTTTCTATCTGACATTTTTTGTAAAAATTCTTTTACTCCGGCTTTTAACGGTGCCTCGTAATAGTAGAATTCTCTCACTACATCTTTGATCCCCTGACTGATTTCTTCTACAGATTGTTCAAGCCCATAGCGTGTCCGCATATATAATGCAGCCTCCGGGATAGACATATAATAAATCTTCTCGGCAAGTCCAGGCTCTGCTTCAATCTGCTGACTCGCAAGGTATCTCACACCCGCGTCCTGCCAGATGGACATAGAATCCAGAACTGTCCCGTCTATGTCTAAGATGACACCCCCCATATTCTGTACGGGAACTTTTCCACAACATTTCTGCTTTGATGCATTTTTCTCCACGTCAGATTTATTTTCTAACATGCTTTCACCATCTTCTCAGTGGCTGCTTTCAGCTCTTCTGTTGCTTTCTTAATATCCGGTTTTGCGAAAATAGCGCTGATAACTGCGATTCCACAAAGTCCACAGCCTGACAACTCCTGCACATTATCTTTTGTGATGCCGCCAATTGCGATAACTGGAATATCTACAGCCTCACAAATTGCTTTTACCATCTCATGGTCAACTTCTACTGCGTCATCTTTGGAACTGGTCGGAAATACGGCTCCGACTCCAAGATAGTCTGCTCCGCGCTCCTGAGCGAGAAGTGCCTGCTCCACTGTCTGTGCTGAAACTCCGACAATCTTATCTTCACCAAGCTTTGCCCGGACATCTCCTGCTTCCATATCACTTTGTCCTACATGAACTCCGTCCGCGCCAACTTCCAGTGCAAGCTCCACATCATCGTCCAGCACAAACGGTACCTGATATTTTGCACACAATTCCTTGATTTCCTTTGCCTCCTGAAGAAAAGCATCGTGATCGAGATGTTTCTCACGAAGCTGTACAAATGTAGCTCCACCTTCCAGTGCCTTCTCAACCTGACTGTAAAGTGTCTCTGCGTTCAGCCAGCTTCTGTCTGTCACTGCATAAAGCAGCAAATCTTTTTTATCGCACTTCATATTTTGCTCCTTCGTCTAACTGCTCTTTTGTCATGTTATAAATAGCATCAATAATTCTGTTTCTGTAGGTAGAATTACCGTCACCTTTCTGCATGTAGCTCCATCCAATCTCACCGGCAAGTCCCATCGTACAAACTGCCGCTGCTGCCGCCTCAAGCTTCTGCTCAGGATTTGCAACAAGATATGCTGTCATCAGTCCGGATAACTGGCAGCCTGTTCCTGTAATTCTTCCCATTTCCGGACGTCCATTACGGATCACGTAACATTTTCTGCCATCGCTGACAAGATCAATCGCTCCTGTAATTGCAACTATACTTCCGGATTTTTCAGAAAATGCTTTTGCAAATGCAACTGCTTCGTCCAGATTATCTTCTGTCACTGCGTCAGCTACATCAGCGTCAACACCCTTTGTAGTACCGCTTCCTGCAGCTAATGTCTTGATTTCGGAAATATTTCCACGGATTACATCAAACTTTATTTCCTGCATCAAGTTGACAGCTGTATTCGTTCTAAGAGAACTTGCTCCTGCACCAACCGGATCAAGCAGAACCATGTGATTTAATTCATTTGCCTTATGACCTGCCGCCAACATTCCTTCAATCGTTCTTACATTCAGCGTTCCGATATTAATGTTCAGACCTCCGCAAATTGCAGTGATATCCTGCACGTCCTGCGGCTCATCTGACATGATTGGGCTTGCACCACACGCAAGAATCACATTTGCTACATCATTGACCGTAACATAATTCGTAATATTATGGACAAGCGGTCCTTTTTCTCTAACGTTCTGTAAACATGTACCTAGCATTATTCTCTCTCCTTTTTGTGTTGTGAACATTCGCTGATTTTTATATTGCTAACACAAATAGCAGATATACCTAATAAAAGATATACCTGCTAACATTTACGCATCTCTTTCCCTACGTTGGCATTATCCAAATCAGGTTGCAGGTCAGGGCATTCATCCCAATCTCAGCCTGCTTGATACGCAAGCCCCCTGTTGTTCGTTATTCATTTCATATATATTATACATAATAGACAAAATTTTACAAGTTTATTAATTATAGCACACTTTTCTCTTATAGTATATACATATTTCCTTTGCAATATTCTCAAAAATATTTTTTCACTTTTACTAATATTTTCTTAACGTATCATGACTGTCATCGGTAGTCTTATCAATCCTCTTTACTACTACATAATATCCGTCATCTCCTGCCGGTATTTTCACGCGGTCACCAACTTTATGTCCAAGTACTGCTTTTCCAAGCGGTGACTCGATGCTAATCAGTCCTGCCAGGGAATTTCCTCGGACACTTGTCACAATCCGGTATGTCTCCACTTCTTCATCATCTTCAAAATAAAGATCCACGGTATTATTAATTCCTATCTCGTCTTCTTTTGAATCATCAGACACAATGTTAGCAGTTTTTAACATTCTCTCTAGATAACGGATACGGCTTTCGTTGCGGTTCTTATCCTGCTTCGCTGCTTTATACTCAAAGTTCTCGCTCAAGTCTCCCTGTGCTCTTGCCTCTTTTACTGCTTCCAGCTCTTTTTTACGGACAACAATCTTTCGGTACTCAATTTCTTCCTTTATTTTCTTTACATCACTTTCTGTCAGTTGTTCTCCCATATGATACAGTCCCTTCTATATTAATTGATAATGTTTCATTGCTTTTTCAATTCCGTCATTCATCACACTGTCCGTCACATATTCTGTATATGGATCCAATACAGAATCATGCTCTTTCATCGCTACTGTATGTGTGGCGTATTCGAACATCGCCAGATCATTGCTGCTATCTCCAAATACATATATCTGATCCATGTCATAGCCAAGATATTTCCTCATATACTCAATCCCGGTCGCTTTTGTATATTGCTTTTGAATACACTCATAACTTCCATGTCTCCGATCGATGACTGCCAGATCGTCACGGACTTCCTCTATGAATTTTACTACATCACTTGTCTGATCAGAGAGTAAGAACATTTTATCATAAATGAATCCGC
The DNA here is from genome assembly GCF_000420885.1 of Dorea sp. AGR2135. Lineage (NCBI taxonomy): Bacteria > Bacillati > Bacillota > Clostridia > Lachnospirales > Lachnospiraceae > Dorea > Dorea sp. AGR2135. Next base: position 23,723 of record NZ_ATVU01000007.1, read on the forward strand.
CATCCTCAATATATTTCTTACAACCTAATCCCCAGGCTTTTCCCATGCGCTGTCTAATATCTTCGATTTCCGGAAAACGGGAACTATTTTGGGGAAAATATAGATCATCACTGGCTTCCAGAACTCCTTCCATATGACACTCCTGAATCACCTGTATGTAACGTCTGCACTGCTCCTTGGTCAGTGTACTGTGCATCAGCACATTTCCCTGATAAATGATTTCCGTTCCACAACCGCACACATATCCGTCTACCGGTATGTGCTTCATAGAATCCAATGTGTTACAAGATGTACGACCTGTATTGATAAACACAAGATGTCCGTTTTCTCTCGCCTGCTTCAATGCACGAAGTGTACTTTCCGGCACTATCTTCGTCTGTTCGTCAATCAATGTACCATCTACATCAAAAAATAATGCTGCTTTATTCATTCTGTCTCTCCTCTATATCTAGTTCAAGTCGAACATCCGTGAGACTTGGCGCATGATTCTGGTCAGCAAAGCTGACATATTCCTATCAGAATCACTGCGCATCCTCGCGGAGCGTTTGTCTCAGTCGGAGACCTAACTCCCACTGAAACAAATTTACTACTACTCACCACCTGAAGTGGGAGTCTTCTCGACTGAGATAAAAAGCTGGATTACTGTGATGTATTTCCGTTTTTATCTCGCAATTCCAAAATACTGATCCACTCCATTGGCAATCCCGGTTACGATCTGCCACTGATATTCGTCTGTCGCCATCTTCTGATCTTCCGTCGGATTACTCATATATCCCATCTCCACAATGGTCGTCGGAACCTGTGCCCAGTTGATTCCACTCATGGTATCTGTCTCCCAGACACGCTCTCTTTTTGCTCCGGTCACTGCTACCATCTGATCTAAAATATCTGTAGAAAGTGCCTGACTTTGGGAATATAGATTTCCATTATATGGATTGGAAGCAGTCTGACAGATCGTCATCATGCCGTTGGCACTGCTGCTATCCGAACCATTGGCATGGATGCGGATAAATGCATCGGCATTGGCATTGTTTGCAATCTGTGCACGCTCTGCATTCGATACATTTACATCGTTCGTCTCTCGTATCATCAAAACATCATACCCACGGTTCATCAATTCTTCTTTCAGCTTCATAGAAACAGCCAATGTCAGTTCATATTCCTGAAGCCCTGATGTCTTACCACTTGTCCCGGAAGCCACCTTTGCTTTCATTTCAGAAGAACCTGGACCGACCGGTTCTTTCTCGCTATTCCCCTTTGCCTGATGTCCTGCATCAATCGCAATCAAATGTCCATTTTTCTGCGGCTGTTGTTCATTCGCCTCTTCTGCCTGTGATTGTCCGTCTGGCTGTGATGCCTGTTCCTGCATATCTGTCTGTTCCTCTTGTATATTGTCTTCTTTTTTATCTTCTATATTTAATACCAGTTTGTCTGGATCTTTTTCCTTTGTCTTCGTTTCTTTTTCTGTTGTCCCACAGCCTGTAAGTACCATAAGCACTACAAGTCCCAGTAACAATACTCTTTTTTTCATATTCCACCTCCGTAAGTACTATTCTACCATAACTTTATTATTTCTTAAGTGGTTTTTTATAAATTTTCGATTTGTTTAAGAGTTTCAACATACTTTCGTCACATTTTCCTCTTATACTAAATGACAGATAGTTGAGAAAGACATCAGCTATCCCCCCTCATAGAAGTGCGAAAAGCACTTACTCTCATTCCTTTATATAACTATAACAGCACACGAAGCCTCGCCGGGAACGCACCCGCGGGGCTTCGCTGTGTCTAGAACACTCCTTTCATATCTACTCTTTTCAAATTTCCGTAAACCATGTACAATAAGAATAACGGTATTATCATTCATTGAGAGATTTACCAATTCAAGAATGCCTCGGCATTCTTGCTGCGAGGTGGGAGTCATCTCCCGGCTGATATACAACTGTTAAAGGAGTGCCTATTATGTCTGGGGAACGTAAAAACACTATAACAAAATCTGCAACTGCTAATACAACAACGAAAAAAGGGCTATCACAGGGACAGGCCGATATTCTGATTGCCATCGTAGCCATGACCTGGGGCTGTTCATATCTTCTGATGAAAATCGGGCTGACAGGAATGCCGCCATTCTCTATTATCGCACTGCGTTTTTGCATTGCATTTATTACCGTTGCACTGGTTTTCTTGCCGAAAATGAAGCTGATGAACCTGCGCACTCTTGGATATGGAAGTATTCTCGGACTGCTTCTGTTTGGTGTGTTTGCTTTTCTTGTTCCGGGAATGAAATACACGACCGCTTCCAATGCTGGATTCCTGGTTGGTATTGTGTCTGTATTCGTACCGGTAGTACACAGCTTTTTAAAACACAAACTGCCATCCAAACGTACAACTCTTGGAGTCCTTTTGGCTTTACTTGGAATCTGCCTGCTTACATTTCTCTCCACCTTTACAATTAATCTTGGAGATATTTTATGTATCCTCAGTGCATTTTCCTACACCATCCAGATTATTCTGATGGATCATTTTACAAAAGAAACTGACAGCTTTCTTCTTGGAATCTGGCAACTTGGATTTACCGGTCTGTATGGTGTGATCTTTACATTTTTATTTGAGACTCCCTCACTTCCAGGCAGTGGCGCGCAGTGGGGCGCAATTCTTGGTCTGGCGATCATCTGCAGTGCTTTTGGATTTATCGTTCAGCCAGTTGCTCAAGAATACACATCTCCGGAACATACCAGCATGCTTTTCGCACTGGAACCAGTATTTTCTATGATTTTTGCCTATATTTTTCTCCATGAGAAATTATCTCTGCAAGGAGCAATTGGGGCATTTCTGATTATGGTCGGTGTCGTGATTGCTGCAAGCACCCATGAAGCGTGATTACTCCCTCTTTTCCCGGAAATTTGTTTTATTTTCCTATTCAAGAATGCCTCGGCATTCGGTTTAATGTGCAAAAAATGAGATTACAACTAATCTCCAACGTTGCACTTCTTGATTATTTATAGTATAATTCTAAGTATACTTATTATTGTACTTAAAAGAAAAAATTTGATCATGGAGGTCATTATGAATAAAAATCAAAAAGACGGCAATTTTGAAGAAAACCTTGGCTCCCGCGTGAAGAAATTACGCCAGGAGATGAATCTGACACAGGCAGAGGTCGCAGATGCCCTGCACGTAACACCAGGATATATCAGCAACGTAGAGAACAATCGTACAGCAATGTCTCTTCGTATCCTGATCTATTATGCAAAGCTTATGAATACAACACTGGATTCTCTTGTTGGTTCTCTGGAGCCTGCTTATAAAGAGAACGCTCTGGACAATGAAGTTATGCATCTTGTAGCTCAGATGAATGATCTGGAAAAACAGAAATTAATCAATACATTAAGAATCTGGATTTAATTTATACTTATTGATTTTATAAGATGCCAGCAATCTGTGTTTTTATCACGCAGATTAACCTGGCATCTTTTTTTATTGCAATAAGTTCAAGTCGAACATCCGTGAGACTTGGCGCATGATTCTGGTCAGCAAAGCTGACATATTCCTATCAGAATCACTGCGCATCCTCGCGGAGCGTTTATCTCAGTCGGAGATTGGACTCCCACTGAGACAAATTTGCTACTACTCACCACCTGAAGAGGTGGGGGTCTTCTCGACTGAGATAAATAATATATAAAACCAACCGGGTATTCTTCATGAATTGAGTTATTTTCGTGATAGCTGCGAGCATAGTCTGTGTGATTATACACTGTTTGAACCGATTTATCGGTGAGTTTGTATAATCTCACAGAAATAAGCGGCGCAGCAGTTATAGAAAATAAGCTCATCATGAAGAATACCCGGCTGGTCTTTTTATAAATTTATTTCATTGCTTCTTTAATTGCACTTAACAGTTCATCATATGTTTCATATGCCGGGATCTGTGGATAGTCTGCTTTAATCTTATCGGTACTTCTAAATAAAAATCCAGCTTTACTAGCCTGAATCATGCCAAGGTCATTATAAGAATCTCCACTTGCGATTGTGTCAAATCCGATAGACTGCAGTGCTTTGACTGTACTGAGTTTCGACTGTTCTACACGCATCTTGAATCCGGTAATCTCTCCATCTTCCGCAACCTCCAGTGTGTTACAGAACAATGTAGGCCATCCTAATTTCTCCATCAGTGGTGTTGCAAACTGTGTAAATGTATCACTGATAAGAATCACCTGACTAAATGTACGGAGCTCATCTAAAAACTCTTTTGCTCCCGGAAGCGGATCGATCTTGGCGATTGTCTCTTGAATTTCCTTCAATCCAAGACCATGCTCCTTTAAAATACCAAGACGCCATTTCATAAGTTTGTCATAATCAGGCTCATCTCTTGTTGTCTTCTTAAGTTCCGGAATATTACTTGCCTTGGCAAAAGCAATCCAAATTTCCGGTACTAATACTCCTTCTACGTCTAAACATGTGATATCCATCATTCTTTCCTCCTCTTTATATGTCATAAGATGATGTTGAGTACAAAAGCCTTCCATTATATTTTTTTACTCTACACCTTGTGATACCTTGAAATCGCACGAAGCACCTTCTCCATCTCAAATGGCTTCGCCAGATGCTCATTCATACCGGCATTTTTTGCTTTCTGAATATCGTCAGCAAATGCATTTGCTGAAATTGCAATAATCGGTACAGTTGCACCCCGTGGGTGAGTGCATGTACGGATTCTTCTGGTCGCTTCAAGACCGTCCATGACCGGCATCATAATATCCATCAGAATCAGGTCAATCTCCTGTTCCCCTGATTGTTCAAAGATATCCAGTGCCTCCTGTCCATTTTTTGCAGCTGTTACCTGTACTCCTGATTCTTCCAGAAGATACCGGGCAATTTCCAGATTCAGCTCATTGTCTTCTACAAGCAATACGTGCATACCTTCCACATTGGACATCTCCGCCTCTGACTGTACACTTACATTTTCAAAACCCCTGTCAATTGCAAATGGAAGAACTAATATAAATGTACTTCCTACATCCTTTTTACTCTTTATCTTAATCGTGCCACCCAAAGTATCCACTAGCTTCTTTGAAATTGCCATACCAAGACCGGTTCCTCGGTAAACGGTACGAGCTCCTGTATCTTCCTGTGTAAATGTTTCAAAAATATGTTTCTGAAATTCTTCACTCATGCCAATTCCAGTATCTGAGACAGAGAATCGATACACTACATCATCTTCTGTCCGTGATACCATATCTACACGAAGCGTGATCTTACCATGGATTTTATTATATTTTACTGCATTACTAAGGATATTTGCAAATATCTGACGGAAATGCATCGGACTTCCCACTACATGTGGACATTCAATTTCTGACACTCCGATCTTTTCCAGCTCCAGTCCCATTTTCTCTGCCTGGGATTCCAGATCTGTCCAACAGCCTCTAAGTACTTCCCGGATATCAAATGGCTTATGTTCTACTTCCAGCCCGCTTGTCTCCAATCTGTTCATATCCAGCACATCGTTTACAAGCTGCAAAAGATTACCTGCTGTCATTTTCATTTTTTCATGGCATTCTTTCAATCTTTCTGGAGCATCCCAGTTTTTCTCTTCAATATCCAGCATACCCATGATGCCATTGATCGGAGTCCGGATATCATGGGACATTTTCCGAAGGAATTCTGCCTTGGCATCATTAGCAATTCTTGCCTCTTTCAATGCCTTAACCAGCTCTTGCTGATAAGCCAGCTCTTTCTGCTTATAATCATCAATAATCTGCGTCACATACAGCACTTCTGTTACGGATTCTGTCGGAACTTTCTCCTGCGCGATAAATAATGCACATCTCCAGATTCCCTGCTTATTCGGATATTCCCGGCTGACAAAGTTCTTCTCTTTTAACCGTTCCCCCAGTGTTGACAAGTCAAAGAACTTTCGCATTTCTTCCTGATAATCTTCATGAATCTGAAATGTACAAAATTCCATCAGCTTTTCAGATGCAATTCCTCTGTCATTTGCAATTTTGTACATTTTATTTGGTTCAGAAATCTGCTCCATATAATCTGTGTTCAGATTTATATTATAGATTGCATAATAAATCTCACTTGTTGCAGCTTTTAGACTTCGAAATCGCATTTCCCGCTCGATGTTCTTAGTAATATCCTGATGATAACCACGTATGCAGACTCCGATTCTCTCATAATCTTTCGGCCGCACTCCTCCACATCGGATCCAGATTTTTCCACGAGTCGGATGGTGCCACGGATAAATGACGTCAGCATATCCTTTTTCCAAAGTTTCTTTCACACAGTTGTCCACTTTTTCCGTATATTCCGATGGAATATTGTCTCTCCATATACGGTAACATTCCTCACTTGTGGTACCTTTCGTCAGCCCCAGAAGCTCACGCATATTTGCATCGGCCTCCATCACCGGTTCTTTTCCCTCTTGCCTGATAATCGACCAGATACCAATCTGTGCTCCGCAAAAGATTTCTTCTATATTCCTGCGGTATTTCTGCCTGGACTTGATAGATGCCATCTCAAGCTTTGTACATTCTTTCTTATAAGCATCAACTACTACTCCGATATGATAGCCCAACAGGGAAAGCAGCCTTCGGATCAGTCTGGATTTCTTCATATCCGGATTATCCACGCCCACAAAACCCATTAATTTTCCGTGGATAGAAATGGGAAAGGCAATCAGCGTCTGAACATTCTGGAACTTTAAAAGTCCGTATTCCTGGGACATCTCCGCTTTGATATCCTCCAGTTCCTCCATCAGGATATTTTCCCCCTGCAGGAACAGATGTATCCAGTTTGGCATACTCTCGAAAGGAATTCCTTTCAGATTATCAATCTGTGGTGTCACCCCTTCTTTGCACCATTCATATGTATTGGTTGTTGTATAGTCTTCATTAATTTCAAATACATAGGCACGGTCTGCGCATGTATACTCACCGACTTCACGTAACACGGTATTGATTCCATCGTCGATCAGCTCTGTACTGCTAAGACTTGTAATCTGCTCGATCATAAATCGTTCCGCTTCCAGTTCTGCGCTTAACTTTCCATTTTCATACAATAATTCCGCTATTGTATGGTTCTCTGTCAGACTCATAAGGCCACCTCTTTTCTTATCTGGTTATCTGTTTTTATCTGTCTGCACGTGGTCTTTCTTTTCTCATAGGCCGTATTCTCTCTTACTTTTATGAAATAGTAAGCTCTTCCAACATCTGTCGTACGGTCTTTCCATTTCCCGGGTGCCGTTTGTATGGTGCGATTTCCTCCAAAGGCTCCAGTACAAAAGAACGTTTATGCATTTCAACATGGGGAATGCATAAGTCATCCTCCTGACTGATCAGATCGTCATAGAAAATGATATCCAGATCCAGCGTTCTTGGTCCCCAGTGAATGATCCGCTCTCTTCCGGCTTCCTTTTCAATCCGGTTCAGTTCTCTAAGGAGTTCCTTCGGATAATAAAGAGTTTTCATTCTCAGACAGCCATTCAGAAAATCCGGCTGGTCTGTCACACCGTACGGTGGGGTTGTAATAAATCCGGACACTTTTTCTACTTTGCTTGCAGGAAGCGCGTCAATTGCTGCCACTGCATCGTCCAGAATCTGTTTGCTGTCTCCCATATTAGATCCGAGGGCAATGTAAGCCGTGTGCCAGCTTCTTGTGATTCTAACGCTGACCGTTTTAAGCGGAAGTCCTACCGGTGCCCATGGTTTCTGAATCTCCAGTGTTACTTTTTCAAGCCCGTCAAACTTCTGAAGCATATCTTCCACCAGTTCTTCGGCCACTCGCTCCAGTAATTTGTATGTATGTGATTTTACAAATTCTGTAATAAATGCACTGACTTCTCCGTAATGGATCGATGCCGTCAGCTCATCGGTCTTTCCGGCTTTTCTTGTGTCTGTATAAAGTGTTGCGGACACGATGAACTTCTGTCCCAGTACATTTTCTTCTGGAAATACGCCGTGATTTGCGAATATTTCCAGACCTTCAATTTTAATCTGATCTAATTCCATCCTCTATACCTCATGGTCACGCATAAGCGCTTTTGTCATCTGAATGGCTCTCTTATTCTTCTTTACATCATGGACACGCACAAATGCACTGCCTTTTTGAACACCGTATACCGTCGTCACGAGTGTTCCTTCTTCCCGCTGATCGACTGGCAGATCCAGTGTCAGACCAATGACGGATTTTCTGGAAGTTCCAAGAAGGATTGGGTAATTGAGCTTCTGCATGATTTCTAATTTGTCAATAATCTCCAGATTCATCTCGTAAGTCTTTCCGAATCCAACTCCCGGATCCAGAATAATCTTATCATCTGCAATCCCTGCCGCCTTTGCCAGACGTATACACTCCCGCATATCCTCCATAAAATCATCCAGGAAATTGCTATATTCTGTATTGTCACGGTTGTGCATCAGGCAGCAGGCAACGTTATATTTTGCAATGACATCTGCAATCTTCTTGTCGTATTTCAATCCCCAGATGTCATTCACAAGATCTGCTCCTGCCTGAACTGCTGCTTCCGCCACCTTACTTTTATAAGTATCAATGGAAATTGGCACATCAAACTCTTTTTTCAGTTTCTCAATGATCGGAGTCACTCTTGCAATTTCTTCCTCATCCGTGATCATTATATGTCCCGGTCTTGTAGACTCGCCTCCTACATCAATGATGTCTGCGCCGTCCTCGACCATCTGTCTTGCATGCTCCATTGCCTGATCCATGCCATTATATTTTCCACCATCAGAAAAGGAATCCGGTGTTACATTCAAGATTCCCATAACATAAGTTTCATGCTCTACGTCAAATTTCTTTCCGCCAATAATCATATCTTTATCTCCATATTCTTCTCTTCTTCGCTCCAATTGCACTGCTCTTTTACCGGACACGCAAAACAATTTCTGGAACGCTTGTCACACTCATAAAAAAGTCTTGCCACCTCCGACATGCCGTTACATTTTCTGCGGTGTCCGCGCACAGCTTCTAATATCCATGCCCGTTCCGCCTCTGAAAATGCATCCTTTTCCGAAAGTGTATCTAAAATCTCGCCTGCGATCTTCTCACCTGCAATTTCGTGAGGAATCTTGTACGTGTACTGCAAAGCTTTTCCAATGTCATGTAAAATTGCTGCTGTGTAAATTAACTCCTTATCAATGCCAAGACCTGCTTCCAGATTCTTAATATACGCAATCCGTGCTACATCCAAAAGGTGTGTGATCTGGTGACAACAAAATTCACGGTCATGCTCAATTTTTTCATTTTCCCGGTAATACTTCTGATAAAGTGGATGATTCCAGACTGCATTGAGGCGCGGCATCTCTATATACTTTTCCATCAGCATCGCTATCTCTCCAACATGCGGAAAAATCGTTCTTCCAGTGCCGGGTCTGTCTCGAAGACTCCACGTCTTGCCAGCGTCACTGTCTGGCTTCCCGGCTTCTTGATTCCGCGCATAGTCATGCACATATGCTCCGCCTCGATCATTACGATTGCGCCTTTTGCTTGCATATGCTCCATCAGCGCATCGGCAATCTGTCTCGTCAACTGCTCCTGAAGCTGCAGTCTTCTTGCAAATACTTCTACTGTTCTTGCAAGCTTGCTCAGTCCTACGACTTTTCCATCCGGGATATATCCGATATGTACTTTTCCGTAAAATGGCAGCAGGTGGTGTTCGCACGTGGAGTAAAATGTAATATCTTTTTCTACAACCATCTCACTGCTGTCTACTGTAAATGTCCTGGACAAATGTGTTGCTGCATCTTCTTCCATGCCGCCGTATATCTCTTCATACATTCTTGCAATCCGGTCCGGAGTGTCAATAAGCCCCTCCCGGTTCACATCTTCACCTATTCCTTCTAATAAAAGCCGAACTGCCTGTTCTACTTTTTCATGATCTATCATTTTTATTCGCTCTTTTCTATTTTTCTATTTTCTTCCACAATCCGCTTCACTTCTCCCAGATAAGAAAGTGAACCACATGCGATGATTACCTGATTATTCATTCCTGCACCACATGCTACTGTCGCTGATTCCACCGCCGACTGAATACTGTCTTTTGCTTCTACTTCTTCGCAATATTTTCTGGCACAGTCCGCAAGTTTCCCGGCACTTAAGCTTCTGGCTTTGTTCGGAAGTTCTACAGTGTAAACCTTCTTTGCCAGCGAGCACAGGATACTTGTAATCTTTTCATACTCCTTATCCTGAAATACTCCCATAATAAGCTGGATTTCCTTTCCTTTAAAGTATCGCTCAATGGATGTTCTCAGTTTGATCGCAGCGTCCTCATTATGTGCTCCGTCTATGATAAAAACCGGATTCTTTCTAAGGCAGGTAAATCTGCCTTCCCACACGGTTTTTGCAAGCCCGTCCCGCACTGCTTCATCCGGAATCTCATATCCAAGCGTTCTTAACTGCTTTACAATCTCAAGCGCTGTGGCAAGATTCTCTCTCTGGCACTGCCCCGCAAGATTTGAATGCATCTTTTCAAACTCTTTATAAGAAAATGTGATTCCATCGTAACTGTCCGTCAGAATTTCCATTTTCTCTGGCTCCGCCTCTACATAAGAGCAGTTCTTCTCTTCTGCTTTTTTCTTCAGGACATTTCTCACAACGTCTGTCTGTCTCGCGGATACTACCGCACAACCAGGTTTGATAATGCCCGACTTCGTCCGGGCAATCTCCTCCAGCGTATCTCCAATCACACCAAGATGATCGACGCTGATGGTTGCAAATGCTGCACAGATGGTGTTCTTCACAATATTCGTCGCGTCCGTCTCACCGCCAAGTCCGGTCTCAAGTACAACCATGTCGCAATGCATTTTCCGAAAATACAAAAAAGCCATTGCCGTCTCTGCTTCAAATAACGTCGGGAGAGGTTCTCCCTTTGCTTTCAGACTGGCAATCGCTTCCTTTATCTTCTCTACACTCTGTGCAAAATCCGATTCCGAGATCCATGTTCCGTCCACCTGGATCTTCTCCAGATAAGACATAACGGTCGGAGAAACATATCGCCCGGTTCTGCAGCCAGCCTCACTTAATATAGTCGAAGTGTACGCAAGCACAGAGCCCTTGCCATTCGTTCCTGCAATATGTATGAACTTAAGATCGTCCTGTGGATCACCAAGCTCATGCAACAGACCTCGAATCGTATCTAAGCCAAGTACACTTCCGTATTTCGACATTTCGTCCAAATATACCCTTGCTTCTTTGTAGGTCACGTTTTTTAGTTCCCTTCTTTTTTATATAATTTACTATGATATTCACATATTAGACTTATCATACCACTGTAAGCGCAGGATAACAAGCGAATCTTTTCGAAAAAATATACCATAACTTTTTCCATCTGTAATGGTATATTTCATCATCTCAAGATTCCCGAATATCGGATCAGTGTAAGAATCACCTGCACTGCAAAAATCGCCGGAATCCCGTATCGGAATTCATTCTTTCTCGTTTTGTGGTGGAATACATGCATTCCAATCCACGCTCCAATCGAGCCGCCAATGCATGCGAACCCAAGAAGTGTCTTCTCACTGGTACGCCACTCGTCATTCTTCGCTTTCCATTTGTCCTGACCAAATGCCAGAAATGTAATGATATTTATAACACAAAGATAAATGATAAAATTTTTGTTCATGTTTTTTATAAAAAGACGAAATTCCAAAATTCCGTCCCCTTTTACCTCTCGTAATTCTTATCTTTTTTTATTATTTTACCACATGTTCCGTAATCTTTTCAAACAAGATTTCACCATCTCATGGCTTCTAATGGCTTGAAAATGTGTTTTGCTTTTATTAGAAAGAATCAGACAATAAAAAATCGGAAAGATGTACAATCTTAATTCCATTTTCAATTCCCTTATCCATCTCATTTAAAGTTACCACATATTTCGGATAATGATCTCGGATTGCCATCAAGTTTCCCACTTCTCTGTCTGAATTCTGTGGAATCTGCACACACACTTGAACATATATTTTTTCTTCTCTCCGAATCGCCACAAAATCAATTTCTTTCGTATCATTTTTTCCTACAAATACTTCGTATCCGCGTCGTTTTAATTCAAGAAAAACAATATTTTCCACTACCCCATCTAACATTTTCCGGTTGTACCCAAGAAGCGAATACTTCAAAGAAACATCGGAAAGATAATACTTTTCCTGGGTTTTTAAGATATTTTTCTCTTGTAAGTCATAACGGGCACATGGATATATAATAAATGCCTGTTCCAGCCAACGTAAATAATTGTAAACGCTTTCTACAGAAATTTTCCGGTGCTCACTTTTCAAAAAATTGGAAATCGAGTTTGCTGAAAATGTTTTTCCTACATTTTCAATAATATATTTTACTACCCTGTCAAATAGATCCTGTTTGTTAATCCGATGGCGTTTCACAATATCGCGGGAAACCACCGTGTAATAAATTCCATTTACTATCTGATACGCCTGCTGCGATTCATATTCTCCAAGAGCAATGATCGGAAATCCCCCAAAGCGAATATACTCTTCCAGCAGCTCTGTTTTTGACTTGTCGCTTTCTTTTTTAAATTCCAGATATTCTTTATAAGATAAGGTGAAAACCGGAATTTGTATATAACGTCCGGTCAGATAGGTTGAACTCTCGCTTGACATTAACTTGGAATTAGAACCGGTTATATAAATATCTGCCTTTCCGGCTTCGAATAAATTATTAATTGCCTTCTCCCAGCCTGGCACTTCTTGTATTTCATCTAACAGAAAATAACAGTATTCCTTCACACCTATATCTTCTGCCAATTCATCATACATCTGCTTTGCAGTTATACTCTCCGGTATATCCATATCCGTATACCGTTTCTCTATAATATGATCTTGTGAGACACCCTCTCTTATAAGTTCTTCTTTAAACATTTGAAAAATTGTAGATTTTCCACAACGCCGCACACCTGTCAGTATTTTTACAAGAGGTTTATCTTTAAACGCTTTTAATGCATCCATATAATCTGGTCTGTAAATCATAGAACGCCTCCTTTTTCCATGTTTAATGTTTCTATATTATATATTACCTAAATTCCATTATGTATTCAACAGTTTTTAAGATTAAACCTTAAAAACTATATTATTATTCACATTTTTTCAGGTGATATAGAAATTAATTTAATACATATGTGGTTATAAAATTCCCCTTCCCAGATGCATGACACCTGAGAGGGGGATAAAATCTTTTGATATCTGTACCGATACGCCCTTTTGTTATTTATTTTTTCTTCTTATAACCGTCACACTGATCACAGCTGCTGCTGCAATTGCTGCCAGTGCATAAAGCATCGGTCTTGCTTCGTCTCCTGTGACTGCTGCTATCTGGTTTTTCAGCTTATTTAACGGTGTCTTTTTTTCTGATTCATGTCCCTTTCCAGTGTCCGGTGTTCCTTTATTCGGATCTTTATCCTTATCTGGATTTTTTCCCGGATCTTTATCCTTATCTGGGTCTTTGCTTTCGCCGCCGCTGGTATCTTCTGCTGTCTCAATGACCAGTGTCATATCCTCGCAGACTTCTTCCAGTGTCAGATATCCGTCCTGGAACTGTTCCGTAACGTCTTCCCCGTTCAGAAGAATCCTTGAAACCTTCCATCCTTCTTCCGGTGTGATCCGTATCTTCGGCTCGGCAAAACGATCCACAACAAAGTTATCTATGTTGCCTTCTATCTGATCTTCTTCCCCTTCTATCACTACATCTGCGTGACTTTTTTCCACACGGATATTATGGGAGTCCGGCACGGTTGTACGGATGGTGCTCTGGGAATTCGATGAGCTTCCTGCATCTGCTGCCAGAACGGACATGGTCATAAAAAACATCGCTGCGATTGCAGCCAGCATAGTCATCACTGTCACAAACACTGCCGTTGTAATGCGGACAGTCTTTTTATCCACAATGATATCCAAATTTTCTGTCTTTTTTCTCATATACACGCCCCCTTACTCACTTTTGTCCACGTATGATATCGTAAATGTCACCGTATCTGCGTACTCTCCGGCTGCCGCCTTCTTCCAGTCTTCTTTTTTAATCGCGATAGTAAGAGGTGTCTCTTCCCCGGCTTTTGTATACTGCGCTGATGTAAATGGCCGGCTTCCCGCCTCATCCTGCGCCAGAATCTGATAAGGAATCACTGCCTTTGAATTGTTGGAATTCTTTAAGTTAAGATCAGATAGCAATGACACCTGGATACATTTTCCATCCTCAATCTGCGCCTGCTCTACTACAATATTCCCGTAAGAGGTTTCTGTCTCATTAAACCGCATGCTTGTATCTACCGGAATCGTCACCTGGTAAGCCGGGTCCACATGATAACTGACTGTCGCGCTTCCCGCCGTCTGGGTGGTGGCTGCATAGATTGGATTTTCTGCACATATTAACAGCACCGGATTCAGTAGTGCGAAAAGAATTCCTGTTCTTATACTTCTCTTTTTCATCGTTCTCCCTCCCGTTACTGTGCAATGATTGTCGTCTCTACATTTGCCCCGTTCATAGTCGAGCCATCGGCGAGTGATGCTGTCGTAATCTTGATGGTCGCCGGATATTCTCCCGCTGCAAGTACCTTCTCTAATGTCACCTCTGTAATCGCCTTCCCCGGCTCCACCATCTTCGATGTGTAAATCGTCTCATCTGTGTCGTTAAGCACGATTTCAAATGTAAAGTAACATGGATTTCCTTCCGGATTCATCAGGTTCATCTGCACGTCTTTTTTGTCTGCCTCGATTGTAATGGACGGATAGCCCGGTATCCGGATTCCTGTCGGCTTTTCCCCGGTATCGTCTGCCGTCTGGGTCTTCGCATTTGGATCCAGATCCGGCGTAAAAGCCGAATCTGAACCTCCTTTCCATTTCAGGAAATAAATTAATCCTGCAATGATGACTGCACACAGACAAATGATAATGATGATAAGTATTTTATTTTTTCCTGCCTTTTCTCTCATCTGCTCTCCCCCCTCTTATCTGAAAAATACATACATACTCAGACTACTAAGATCGTATTCATCTCTTTTATTTCCGTGAGCGTCAAATTCCAATGTCAGGCTGTCTACATCAATTTTACCGTCAACCATCAGATAGTAATCGCATATTCTCATCTTACCATTATTCTTATTCAGATCCTCGGTGTGAACTTGCCAGTCATTATGATCTTTATTGTCAGATCTTGTATGATAAGAAATCTTAAGATCCGAATAACCATCTTTGATTTTATTAGTCCTGTACAGCACCATAACCTCCATAGATGAGTAATTCTGGTGGATCGCATCGTAGGAAAGATTGGTCATATTCATATGATAAACTGCCGGATCCTGTCCAGTATCTCCGGTTGTCGGCACTTTCGTCTGATTTCCGTCTACATAGAAAGTAAATTTTGCAGTCTTGCCATCATCATCTACCCGGTAAGTGTTTCCATAATCCGATGGTTTGTAAAGATAATAAGAATTCGCTTTCCAGCTTGCGTATAAGGTAATATTTTTTGCGTCCTGAAGCTGCAGCTCTTTCGTACTCATGTCAAATGCTGTGTTGGCTCCTTCTTTTTTCCAGCCTTTGAACTCCCAGCCGTAACGAGTCGGATCTGACGGGAACTGGTACTTATCACCGTATTTGGTCTTTCTAACTGTCTTCGCTCTTCCGTCACCATAGTCAAATGTAACATTGTACACATTTGCCTCCCATTCCGGATAGAGTGTCACAACGCCTCCATTCACATCGGTCAGCTTCGACACCTTCTGTCGGTCAGAGTAATAAGTCTTCTTGCCCTTCTTATCCACGGTGTACCATCTCTTAAAGGAGTGGCCTTTGCATGTAAATCCGCATTTTGGAAGTGTTACATTTTCCGTGTAATTGACCGTCTTGGCTGCCATGGAACCTTTTGCCTCCGTACCGCTTAAGATAAATGTAATCTGATATGTATTCTCTCTCCAGTTCGCCTTATACTCCCGTTTTTCTATAGAGCCCTGTTTTACAGACACATTGTCACTTACTCCTGTAATTTCGGTTCCACTCCAGCCTGTAAATGTATATCCGGCGCGGACTGGATTTTTCAGTTTAAATACGGTGGTGTCCACGTTGTAAGTCGTCGGATTCTTCTCCCCGGACTTCATGCTTCCGCCATTTAAGTCATAAGTAATCTGGTATGTCTCCCGCTCCCATATTGCTGTGTAAATATGACTTTCTGCCGGCATAGTCGTCGGAAGGTTATCGACTTTCTTGCCATTCTTACTCCAGTTTTTGAAAATGTATCCTTTTCTTGTCGGATTTTCTGGTGTATTTATCTTGTCACCATAATTTCCTTTGATTGGCTCAATCGTTGTTCCTCCGCCTGTCTTGAACTGAAGTGTGTATTCCATCTTCAGCCACTGTGCCTTATAGGTAAGGTCTTTATCCGGTATCGTCATTTCAACGTCTTCGTCCCAGCCAAGGAACTGGTATCCGGTTCTTGCCGGCGCTTTCGGCACTGTGATATTCGCACCATAGCGTCCGGTCACGACAATCTTACTGTCGTCCTCGCCCTTTTCTGCAGCGAATGTTCCGGAATTTGCGTCAAATGTGACTGTATGTACCTTTCTCTTATAGTAGTACTTCACTGTCGTCTGTCCGTCTCCGGAAATGGTAACTTTCTCTGTCTTTGGTTCCTCGAAGCCTTTATATTTCATGACTTCTGGTGTCACTTCGCTATCCACAGCCGCCCGTGCATGACTGCTTTCTTTCAGCGTATAACCATCACCTTGTACATTTTGCTGATAATGTTCTACTACATAGTTGACAATGTTTGCTTCCCATTTTGCATAGAGTGTCAGATCCTGATCCGGCATATTCGCTTTGTACTCTTTCGTACATTTTGCATCTGTATACCAGCCTGCAAATGCATAACCGGCTCTTGTCGGCTTCGGTATGGACATTTCATATCTTGCTTCTACCGTCTTATCTGTCTTACCATCGTAGTTCTTAAGCGTCAGCGTATGCACATTTCTTGTGTAACGGTAAATGACCGTTGTTCTTCCATCACCTTCGACTGTCACCTGCTGTTTCTTCGGTGCTGTAAATCCATCAAAGTTCTTTACTTCCGGTGTGACAACCGTATCCGTATCGGCATTGAAGTTCTCCTGTGCTCCCAACGAATATCCGTCATCATTGGCATTTTGCAGACAATGCTTGATTGTGTAGTTTACACTCTGCACATCCCATTTTGCATAAAGTGTGATGTCACGTGCCGGAACCACTCCGTCAAATGCTTTTTTAAACTCTGCGTCTGTATACCAGCCTGCAAATACATAACCGGCACGATATGGTTTTTCCTCCCATTTCTCACCATATGCAAGTTCTTTTGTCTCGCTGTCATTACCGTTATTGTAATGGATCGTTACCTGATGGCGGTCACGCGTATATTTGTAATCTACATACGTAACCTCTCCATCGTCTACCACATCATAGCTAACCGGCTTTGGTGCTGTAAATCCTTCATACGCTTTTACTGCCAGCGTAAGATGTTCTCCTGTTTTAGCTGTGACAGTTTCTGTCTCTGCCAGATCATACTGCTCTGAATTGCCAATAGACTGTTGATAATGTCTCACCTGATAAGTCTTCATTCCGGCTTCCCATTTTGCATAGAGTGTCAGGTCATGTGCCGGCATGGTCGTCTGTACGTACGGCTGTGTCAGTGCTTCGTCCGTGTACCAGCCTGCAAATGCATAGCCTGTCCGCGACGGAGTATTTGTAATATCTGCCTCATAGCGGACTTTTGAAGTCTTGTTATCTTCTCCATTGTTCAGGACATAAGTCAGATTGTAGCTGTTCCGCTTATAGTGATACCAGATATCCGGTCCGCCCCAGCCATTTACCTGTCCTGTTTTGGCCTCCGGTGAAGTAAATCCTTCATATTGTTTTGGCTGCGGAGTCACTTCTGATTCTGTCAGGCCGCTTAATACTTCTTCGTCCGTTAGTCCAAAGTAAGAACCATCTACAGATTCTTTATAATGATAGACAGTATAGCTGCTCATCACCGGTGTCTGTTTTGCATAGAGCGTCAGATCTTTGTCCGGCATGGTTCCATCGAATCGATTCTTGAAATCCTTATCTGTATACCAGCCTTCAAAGAGATATCCTTCCCGGATCGCTACTTCTGTAATTGCCGCACCAAATGGCATTCCGAATCCTTCCATATTATTTTCATCGACCCCGCGGTCTACCAGCTTCAGCTTATGGATATTTCTCGCATACTTGTATTCAATAACTGTGTTGCCGTTTCCGTCCACTGCCACGGTCTGTGTTTCCGGTGAAGTAAAGCCTTCGTAACGCTTCACGTCCGGCGTCACTTTATCTTCCGGATATGCCGCAAAGACTTCCTCTTCATATAAGATATATGAATTTTCTTCCTCAACCGGTTTATCTAAGTCCGGATACTCTTCTTTATCTCCACCCGGATTTTCTTTTTCTGCATCTGGTAATTTTTCCATTAGATGCCGGACTGTATAGTTGACTTTCTGCTTCTCCCATTTTGCATAGACCGTCATATCTTTTGCCGGCATCGTCTGGCCAAATGCGTTCTCACATGCCTCGTCTGTATACCATCCTTCAAATACATAGCCTTTTCTTGTCGGCATCGGTGATGCAATCTTGTCACCATATCTTGCCGTCACTTCTGTCTGGTCTGATTCTCCGCCTTTTGCATCGAAGGTCAGTTTGTACTCATTCAGATCATAGTACACTTTCAGTACAAGACTGCCATCTGCCTTGATCGTTCCCTTCGGCAGTTCACCTTTTAAGTGATAGACTTTCTCGTCAAAATCTGCTGCTTTTGCTGTGACTTCCTCTCCCATCTGTCCGGTCAGAGCTGCAGTCTCACTTAAGCTGTATCCGCTGTTATCCGTATTCTGCACGTAGTATTTCACGGTATAAGTAATGCCTTCCAGTGCTTTCCATTTTGCAATGTAGGTCTTATTCTCAGATGGAACTTTCTTTGGAACCCCAGCGCCTTCTTCGTCCTCCCAGCCAAGGAATTCATATCCCGGTCTGTAGACTGCCGGTGTCGGCATCATGGTTCCATATCGGTAATTTCCGTCTGCGATCACTTCTGTCTCCGTTCCATTCTCCGTCTCTTTTTCGGACTTGAATGTCTGTGTATATTTATTTCTTGCATAATAGTAATTGATGACCAGGCTGCCGTCTGCTTTTACAGTCTCCGTAAGCTGCGGCGGTGTTACAAATCCCTCCCGCTCTTTTGGAACCGGGCTTACTTCCTCTTCCGTCCTGCCACTCATTTTGACCGGAGTCTGTGCTTCATAGGTTCCATTTGTTCCTTCTATATAATCTACGACTGTATAACCCACATCGGCTGCTTCCCATTTTGCATAGACAAGTCTGTCTTCTTCCGGCATGGTTTCCGGAATTGTGTATGGAATGGTGAGATCCATGTCCTCATACCAGCCGGCAAATGTGTATCCGAGTCTTATCGGATCTTCCGGCCTCTTGATCTCTGCGTTATATTTTCCGGTAATTGCATCGACGAAAGATCCGCCATTACTCTGGAATGCAATATAGTAACCATCTCGCAGGCGGTCCCAGTGAAGCTTGATCTTTCTTGCACATGGCTTCGTATTAAAGGTACCTTCCTGGTTTTTCCATGTAATGATCATCTCGCCGTCCTGCTCCGGCTCATCACCTGGATTTACACGGATAATATTGGTCGCCGGATCATACGTAAACGCACTGTTCGTCATGGAAATGTTGAAATACTTTGTATCATCTTCGTAAATCTTCTCGTAATATTTTCCGTCGTCCAGTCCGGTCTTCATATCCATGTACTGCATCTTGAAATATTCATCCGGGATCTGAACCGACTGAATCTCTCGCTTCATATTAATCTCGGCAACCTTATTCTGGGTATAAGCAAAATCCAGTACATTTTCCAGAACACCTACCTTATAAAGCGGCCACTCATTTTCGTAAAGTGTCGGATTATAGGTAAATGCATTGGACAGTGCCTGTGCCTCGAACTTCACTTCCAGATAAATACCGATTTCCAGATACATAGCTCCCATAGCACGGCTGCTTCGTCCTGCCGATGCCGTATACTTCAATTCGTAGTAGAGGTAACCCCAGACCTGTGCATAACCGCCCACATCCGCCGAGATACCGACACTGGCGATGGACGTTGATAATAATCCCACACGCACCGTCAGTCTCACACCGGCTTTGATGCCAAGAGTTCCCATAGCATATGCCGTAAATTCATACTGCTCCTCTACCAGATCTATCGTATCATTGGTCGCCGTCCGCTCTTTGACCCGTACACAGAAGACATACTCTTTCGCATTCTTATACCAGTACGTCATTCCGATGGAAATGTTCACATTTGCGGAGACAACGAATTCCAGCTTCACCTGAATATCAATGATCAGAAGCACACGGAAATGCTGGTCTACCAGCGGACGCTTGTAGATTTCCACCCAGTCTGCCTCGTCTGCCAGAAGTTCCGAGTACCTTTCTGCCAGAGACTTGGATACGGATATTTCATCTCCGCCACTGACGAGACCTGATGCAGAATTTAGATAATCCTCGCCATTCTCCATCATATTCTTCAGCTCTTCGGTAATCTTGTTGACACCTTTTCGTAATTTCGAACTGGAATCAGATACTGGGTTTCCGGTTTCTGCAGTCTTGAAGTTGACATTCAGTCCGATTCCTGTGTATTCATATAATTCCAAAGATGCCGTTACGCGGTAATCTGCAATGTACGGAATAAATCCCCATGTTTTCCACACGGCTGAACCGTCCACATCGATGGATACTCGCACTTCCTGTTCAAATGTCGCCGTGATCATGATCTCGATGTCTGCGCCCCGGTTCACATGAACTGTAATCGGCACGCCGATCTCCAGTGCAAGCCTTAGTCCACTCACATCTCCGTCAAAATGTTTTAGTGTCGTGCCGAGATTTGCTTTTACCGTCGGTACTCCTAATTCCACACGGGAACCACCTGCCCCGCCTGCGGCTCTTGCCTTTCTCAACTGGCCATAGCCCTGGCTCTGAACCATGATGTCTGCATTCATATCTTCCTTGAGAGATTCCTGAAGCTCCTCAAAAGATTCTGTCTCCATTGCCGCATCGGCAACTCTTTCTGCCACTTCGGATGCAAATCCGCTGTCTACTGCCTGTGTCTCAATATCCTCTTCCAGCGCCTGCACATCGGTATCTTCCAGAAGGTCCTCCCCTTCTACATTTTCCTTCTGGTACACGTCCATAGTCTGGCGCATATCTTCTTCGCTCACAGGCATATAGCTTACTATGTATCTTTCTCCTGATAACAGAACACTCGTAATCTCTCCATAGAGAGACACGGTTCCGCTTCCATTTTCTCCCATTGTACCTGTGTAAAGTGCCAGATAATCGCCCTCATCTACGGTTGTCTCACTGTCCAGATCCATAGCCCGGCTCATAGCATCATCACCAAAGGTCAGGTCACTGACATTAATCGTTACACTGTTATTATCCGGGTCACCGTCCTGATCTTTGTCCCTAGAAAGCGGCAGCACATCCGGCATAAAAAGCACGTCTTCCGGTCTGGAGCCGCGATATGTATACTTGTCCCCATCCGCTCCTGTAATCTCGATAAATGACACATCACTGTTGTCACCAGAGGACATATCCATGGTCGGGATCACATCACCGGAATAAATTGCGACCTGGTCGCCGACTTCTAACTGCTTCTTATAAGTAAATGTTCCTGTCGTATCACTGCCTTCTTCGGTCAGGGAACCGTCTGTTCCAATCGTCATTGCCGCGATTGAAACTTCCTCTACTTTCTTTCCATTTACAGTCAGATTGGAAAGCTCTTTCTTATGAATATACTTGATCTCTTTATTTAACTCTACATTTTTGACTTCTTCGCGGTAGACCGTAAAATCATAGACACGGATCGTCGGGTCAAATCCTGTAAAATATAACGCCTTTTCCTGAAGCTCCAGCTTATAGGCTGCCCCCGGTGTCCATCCGTTCGGATTGCTGATCGTAAATGTATGGTCTGCTCCTTCGGTCACATCTACCGTAACCGTTTCGGAAGAATCTGTCACGTTTTTTATCGTGAAATTTTTCCGCACCTGGTCAGGCGTCATGGCAGCACTTGTATCCGTCATCGGAATCGTAAAATCTGCTGCCACATCATTTGCTCTGGCATAAGTCGCCATGGACACCTCTTCCATCGGCTGGTTGTCTGCATAAGAGGCATACAATGTCACATCACTCAGAAGACGGTCCTTACTGTCCACATATC
This sequence comes from Dorea sp. AGR2135, assembly GCF_000420885.1. Taxonomy (NCBI): domain Bacteria; kingdom Bacillati; phylum Bacillota; class Clostridia; order Lachnospirales; family Lachnospiraceae; genus Dorea; species Dorea sp. AGR2135. The sequence goes on from NZ_ATVU01000007.1 coordinate 46,001, forward strand.
TGGTGCATGCTTCATCGTAACACCAGCCAAGAAATGTACTGGACTTTTTCACCGGTACCGGCAGATCCTTCAGAACGGTTCCTGCCTGGTACTGCTCCTGTGTTACTGTGATCATCTGATCTGCCTGCTGCGGATTCTTCTTCGTGATAGTCCCGCCATTTGTCTCATATGTAATGTTGTACGCTGTATCCTGAAATGCAATGTCAAAAGTCAGGTGATCTGTATAATCACCTGTATAGTTCGGTTTGTCCAGAATGTTGCAGTCATATTCCTGCTGCTTATGGCTCTCATCTTTCGTAAGACTTGCGACAACCGAACCATTTTCCAGTGCCGAACCACTCTGCGGATTTCTCAGTTCATATGCAAGACTATGTAATCCACTCTTTAATTTCCAGTCATTTTCAGACTGGACTGTCACGCTCACATGATCCTTGTCATATAATCCACCTGCATCCGCTTTTATCGTAAGCTTATCCCCATCCGCATTGACCGTCTGTGGAATATCCACATAGTAGTAGCGTTCCGTCCACTTTGCATAGAGGACAACACTGCCGGAATGATCCGCAGTGCTAAGTGAAGTAACCGGCTCTCCGTTAAACTCCTCATTATCATACCAGCCGGCAAATTCATATCCCGCTTTTGTGATCTGCTCCGCTCCCGGAAGCTCTGTCACCGGCTCATCGTAATTAGACGGAGCCGTGTAACCTTCCGCAAACGTTCCTCCATTTTTCTTATAGTCAATGCCAGATTCCTTCCGCGCATTCGACCCCTGAGACGTTCCTTCCTCCGAATGCATAACCGGATTCTGCGTATTCGCATCTTCAGCAAATGCTGCGACCGGCACTGATGTTGCAAACAGCACCGCACTCAAAATCATACTGACCAGACGTTTCTTCATATGTATTCCCTCCTCATTTTTCCCTCTGAAAACGAGTAATTATATGCTAAATTACATATATGATACCTACGAATTGTTCCGTGCTACGCACTCCCACAATTCTCCCCACTATTCGCATATCGTGGGATTAACATCCCACTTTTAGGCTCATATTGGGGCGAGTCCCAAGGTCTTTCAGTCACATATGAGCAAGCTCATGTGTCTTTAGACCTTTTGACTCTGGTATCATATATATTGTACCAAAGAAAATACATCTCTCACATGCCCGTTGAAAGCCAAAAAAGTGCCTATTTTACAATTTCTTTTGTAAAACAGACACTTTTTCGTATCCTGTTATTCTATTGATTTACGAATTCTTTAATCTTATCGCGTTTATCAATCTGTAGTTTTTCCAGAATTCCGGAGACATAGTGCTTGACCGTATTCACTGACATTCCCATATGTTCTGCGATTTCCTGATTCGTCCAATCCCTGCACGCCAGCATGGCTATAGAATATTCCAGCGGAGTCAAAAGATCCGTCACTGCCTTTTGCGTCTTGGGATTGTGAATTTTCATCCAGCCACGGCTAAATGCAAGTACACCATCCACCAGCTTCTTGTACATTTCCGGCTCTTTTTTCCGGATACAGACTTCCATAGTCCCCTGAAGCAGACCATGATACTCGATAAATGGTTCCATGAATTTGTCCGCTCTTGCCCTCTCCCATGCCCGGGTCACCGTCTGAATTGCTTCTTCTTGTTCTTTCAGATTAATCTGACACACTGCCTGTACGCACCCCAGATAAATCATGGAAATCGGATAAACTCCGTCTGCCATCAGAAATGCCCCCTGTACAACACCTTTTGCCTTTGCATAATCCTGTCTCAGATAAATCTCATGTGCTAAAAGACTTACTGCAAATAATCGTTGCCCAATTGGAAGATACGGAATGTACTGCTGAAGTGGCGGGGTTCCTTCCTCCGGCGGTATATGAAGAAATGTGCTGATTACATAAAATGCGAACAGACACGCCGCCTTTACATTCACAGGCGTGTCCTCCTGCATTGCCCGTGTCAGACACTGATGTACATCTTCCCTTGTATGCTGTGCTGCCTGAGAATCTCCAAGTGTAAGATTCGCAAATGTGTAAAGCATATCTGCCGATAGCCGGAGCATCACATCATCGTGATCCAGATAATCTTTTATCGTCTCCACACATCTTTCTGCCTGAGCTGAGAAGAAATAATATTCTCCCTGTGCAATCTGTGCCAGTTCCTTATCTTCTATTTTCTCAATTGCTTCTGCAGCCTTTCCCGGTTGAAATGCACTTCCAACCAAAGGAAGGATGACTCTGTCAGATATTTTCATTTCTTTCACCACTTCTTATAAAATTATATTTTCTGTCAATATGGCCTTTATCAATGAAACTTTTCTACATAATAATTCTGTATATCTGTTAAAATATACGCCTCATAATATTCTACCGGAATCTCCTGATTGTCTTCCAGACAATAGGAAATCGCTTTAATTCTCAATAAAGGCTGACTTTCGTCCCGTTCCAGTAACCGGCTCACCGACACATCTGCTGTTGTAGCTTCCAGTGTCTGTCTCACCCGGTACATATATGTCCCATAGAATGAACCAAGCACTTCATATAAAGACCGGTTATTGAAGTCAAAAAAATCTAACTTTTCAAATCTTTTTGCCGGTAATACTGCTGTATTTAAACTATACGGAATACCATCTGCATAATAAAGGCTTTGGATTTCAAAAACCTCTTCTCCTTCTTCTATCTGAAGTTTATCTGCCAGATACGCATCTGCTTCTTTTTTTTCTAAAGACAACTGCTTCTTGCCCGGCAACTTTCCTTCGTTCCTTACAGCCTCTGTAAAACTATAGATTCTTGATCTTTTCTGATCTGTCTGTTCTCTCACAAAGCAGCCCTTTCCCTTGATCCGGTACAAGATCCCTTCTGCACACAATTCGTCAATTGCTTTTCTCACCGTCACACGACTGACTTTATAACACTGGCACATTTCATTCTCAGATTTAATTACCTGATTGGGTTTTAAAATATTATCTTCGATCTGTTCTTTTATCTCTTGCTTGATTATTTCGTATTTGGTCATCTTACTTTCCACCTGTTCGCCATAAAGAATAACTTTGGCTTATCGTTAACGCAAAAAGCCACAGATCTCATACTCACATGAAATCCATGGCCTTCTTGATCTTTTATTATTTTAACATAAAATCCTCTATTTTTGTCCGTTATTATGCAGTTTCTTTTGCAATTTTTCTCCAGTTCAGGAAACCGTATGTGGAGTTGATGAAGTTGATTGTCTTCATAATGATAATCAGCAGTGCAGAAGAATCTCCCTGCATAAATACCATGATCCACATCACAATGGAAAGTGCATTTACAATTGCCCACATTGCCCACTGCTCTGAGAAACGAAGCAGATACAGGAAACTTGCCACAACCGATACGACTGTTGTCAGAGAATCCATAAATGGAAGATTTCCACCCATCCATTTCAGAATCTGCATGTATCCAAGTACTCCGATAATTGTCACTGCTACTGTTGTGAACATAATCTTTGGTGTCATCGTGCGGAATTTTACTTCTCCACCCTTTGTCATGTTCTTTTTCCATGTGAAGATTGCAATGGCACTGACCGGAATTGAGTAGATTAAGTTGTACATGACCTCACCGTAAAGCGGAATACCCATGCAGTTAATCGCATATAATGCACTGTTGATAATTGCAAAATACAGACCGGCAACTTTACCTTTTGCTCCAAGTACCAGGTTCAGACTACTTGTCAGCGTCATGACCAGCATAAACAGACTTTCTTTCTGAATTGCCCAGGCTACTGTCTGTACAATCAGTACAAATGCAAGCCATGCTTTTTCTTTCCAGCTCCAATCTGTAAAAAATTCTTTTATTTTATTCATTTTCCCATTCCTCCGAAATCTTCTGAAATTCCTCCAGGTCCATAACCGGTCCGGACGTTCCTACAATTGCCGCTGCCGTACGATTTGCAAGTAATACGGCATCTTCTACTTTCATTCCCTTTGACATTCCTGCAATAATCGCCCCGATATGACTGTCTCCGGCTCCTACAGTGTCCACAACATTGGTCTTAACAGATGCGACCCTTCTCATTTCTTTTCCATCATAGAACAAGGTTCCTTCTGCCCCAAGCGTAACAAATACGAGATTGCCACTCTTCTCATAAAGAGCTCTCACTGCTTCTTCTACATTTTCCTGCTGTGTATAACCCTTTGCTTCTGCTTCATTAATATGTAAGATTGGCTTTAATGTAAAAAGGTTTTCCATTGTTTCAGATTCGATTGCCGTAATCATCGGTCCCGGTGCAAAAAAGATATGCTTTTCTTCCACATTTTCCACTGTTTTCAACCATTGTGAAATGATTTCACCACTTTTTCCACAAACCTGATAGCCTGCGATGTAGATATTCTCATAGTTGTCCATGTCGATTTGCTCAAACCATTCCTTTTTGAAGTGGCATTCCGCTCCCTGCACTGTGATAAATGTTCTTTCTCCATCAGCCTCTACAAGACTCAGGCAATAACCGTTATCCTCTCCCGGTTCTTCAATCATCGGCTCATATCCTTTTTCCTTCATGCCTCTACGGATAATATCTGCAAATGAACCGCTTCCCACCGGCACACACAAATCATGTTCACATTTCAGATTTCTCAATGTGTTGGCAACATTGTACGCACAGCCGCCAACTACCGTTTTCGTCTCCTTGCAGGGAATATCCTCCCCACTCTTTGGGAGACGTTCAACCTTCATCATCAGATCAACAATCGCAGCTCCGACTACTAGCGTCCGCATCCCAACAGCTCCCTTCCTTTTTCAAGAATATTGATATACTCCTCAAAATTTGTCTCCGGGTTTTGAACTCTTAAAAGTTCTGTGTACTCTGGATTAATCTTTGAATAACCAACAAATGCCCCACATATAGCTGTTGCCATCGCTCCGATTGTATCTGTGTCACCGCCAAGATTTGCACACATCAGACAACATTTATTTGGATCCTGTGTGTAATATGCAATGGAAACCGCTGCCGGAACAGATTCAATAATTCCAACTCCTGCTCCAATTACATCATAGATTTTCTTAGAAAATGCCTCTTCATCGTCTGCATATTCTTTTGCAATCTGAACACCAATCTTTACTCTCTCTGCAAGTCTCGGGCTGAATGTCTCACAACCTTTTTCGTATCCGGCTTCTTCTACAGAAAGAATATCACTTAACACCTGCTCGAAATCATCATTGACAATTGCAGATGCAACACCTTCTGCAATCATAGCTGCTCCGGCGATTGTAACATCACTTGTATGTGTTGCCTTGGAAACTCCGTACACATAATCTATCAGTTCTTTTCTCTGATCTGGTGTAAAGAGGCAGCCGATTGGTGCAATTCTCATAGAACTTCCATTGGATAAAGCTTTGTTCGTTATCGCACTTGCATCTACTCCATCTCGGAAATTCGCCAGTGCAAGCTTAGAGGTCGGTCCTAAAATATTATTTTCAAATGCATTCTCTTTTTCAGCCCATTCCAGCATACGCTTTGCTATATCTGAAGCATTTGGCACATAACCAGTTGCCTTCAATGAATCCAAAAGAACCATTGCCTGTCCAGTATCATCCGTGAACTGAGCTTTATTATAATTAAATGCAACATCATTCTCTTTGGGTCCGTCAATGAATTCTGTGATTTTTCCACCAAAGAATTTTCTTGCCCTTTCTCTGCCCCACAATTCTGCCGGCATTCCCATCGCATCACCAAGTGCCATTCCATATAATGCTCCGGCAATTTTATCTCTTAATTCCATGTTTCTTTGCTCCTTTCAGATACATCTTGATAGTACAGCTTGTATTATTTCTTGTTGCGTTTATTTTATACATATCGGTTATTTATGTCAATATACTTTCATATTTTTACAACTTTTCAGCATTTTTGTCAATTTTCATCGTTTTTTGAATAAATACAAGTCTGATTTTTGTCTAAAATAACAACAAGCCGAATTCCTTAAAATCCGACTTGTTGTTATTTTGATTTCCCTGTAAAATAAACACTTTCCTTCATGCTCGATATTCATCTGTACCTGCACTGTTCTTATAAGCTTTCAGCTTTCTCATATTCTTCAATGATGCACTGATGTTCTTTAGTAGCTTTATCGTAATTGATTGCTACAAGTAAAATATTCCCTGTGTAATCCAAACCCGAAGACGGATATTTCTTCTCTTTTATCTGCTCCATTGCTGTCTGAGCATTTTGATTCCATTTTAATTCAACAATTAATGCCGGATAATCATTTTTATATTCCGGTTTAGGAATAAACACAAAATCTGCAAAACCACGCCCCGTTGGCAGTTCCCGTACTGGTTTAAAATAATACTGCATCGCACTTAAATATGCAATTGTCAGCACACTACTCAATGAATTTTCATTGTGATACTGAATTACTGATGCGTATTCATTATGAATTGTTTCAATTTGGTTCGCGACTGCAACACTATCCATATCCAATGTTGCCTCCAGCAGATTTTCTGATTCCTGCTGGAACATGAGCATCTCATTCCATGGTTTACAATTGACTGCCGTAATAAGCTCCTGACGAATTTCTTCATTCGGAACAAAAGCCATTTTCTTTACCTGGTCATATCCCAGATACCCCAAATGAATCATGTAGGTCAACACATCGTCTTTACTCTGGATATTTACCGTATCATTTTTAAATGTTGCTGTGTTAACCTTGACTGCTGTCCCAGAAATCATCTCAATAATTGCCGTTTTCAGACCATCATAATTCATATTGATCAGTGGAACAATCGCTTCATAAGAAGCTGTTTCAGACCAGTAACTTTTATATTCACTATTCAACATGACACTTACAACAGCTCTCGGATTGTAGACCTGATAATCTCTCAACAGATAACCGTCATACCATCTTTTTACTTTTTCAAATTCCTGATGATATGATCCTGAAAGTTCTCTTACCTCTTCTTCTGTAAATCCAATGTATTGTGCAAGCTTACCCGGACTTAACATTGTAAATTCATCAAAATTATTCAATGCAGATTGCGTCTTTTCTTTTTTTATCGGCAAAATACCTGTCAGATAAGCCAGTTGAATATATTTTGTAGGCTCTGTCCCTTTAAATAGTCCTCGTAAAAACCCTATATATTCATCTTGAATTTTTTGATCGGCCGCTTTGTCACGAATCAGGACATCCCATTCATCAATAATTACAATAAATTTTGTTCCGGTCTCTGTATTGATTTTCGATAATACCTCTGGTAATGATACAAGATGCTCTGTCAGCACATCAGGATAATATTCTTTTAATTCAGAAATTGTCTTTTCTGATATATAGGATACAATATTATCTGCTCCTCCTGCAGGTTCCATGCACCATTGAATGTCCACGTGAATCACATCATATTTATTTAAACGTTTCTCAAAATCTGGCGTTTTACTGATCTCCAAATTTGAAAACATTTCTTTCGAATCGCACCCTTTGCTATAATACGCCGTAAGCATATTAGCGGTAATTGACTTTCCGAATCTTCGCGGGCGGCTATTGCAGATATAGCCTTGTAACGTATTCATAACTTTGTTTGTATATTCCAGCAATCCTGTCTTATCAACATAAATTTCAGAATTAAGTGCAACTTGAAATGCTGAATTTCCAGGATTCACAAACATCCCCATATCTGCACACTCCTCTCTGCTATATAATAAATTCTTTCCATGTTTTTCTACAGTATAACATAAAAACACCGTATCCGGTACTGTGTTTCTATTTCGTAATCTTCAAAAAAACGCCAGAACCGACATTTGCCGGAACTGGCGTTTCTTAATCCGAGAGCTTATTATACTCCCATTTTATTCTTTTATCATTTTATGAATTATTTTCCTAGGCTGTCACTTTTTTATCTTCCGACTTCTCAAGAAGTTTCTTAATTCCCTGAATTGCTACAAGCACTCCAAGGATTAACAGAAGTACTGCAAAGATAAGCTGCAATGTATTTCCAAAATCCAATCCTGTTGTCATGAATGCCTTTGTAAGTTTTACAATTGTCATTCCAAGTGCCGTAAATGTAACTGCCATCATAAATACCATTGGTCCCCAGAGCATGAATCCCTGACGTTTTGTCTTCTTTAAGAATACTGCGCAGGCTACAAGTGCCAGTACAGATAACAGCTGGTTTGCTGAACCGAACAGTGGCCAGATCTCTGCATATCCGACTTTTGTCAGGAAATAAGCAAGTACCAGTGTAATGATTGTTGCAAAATACTTGTTCGTTACTACCTTTAAGAAAGGACTCATATTCTCGTCTTCCACATCTGAATCAATCCAGAACTCCTGGAACGACAGACGTCCGACTCTGGCTACTGAATCCAGAGATGTCAGTGCAAATGCAGATACTGCAAGGTTGATCAGTGTAAATACAAGTGAATGTGGCAGGCCGATGACTGACAGGAAGTTCGCAATTGCTCCTGCGAAAATCTGTGGCTGAGTGGTCAGTCCCTGTGCTGCTGCCTCACCTTTTCCAAATGATGCAACGGCAATCAATGCCAGAATTGCAAGCATACTTTCCATTAACATGGCACCGAATGAAACCGGAAGCATGTTTTTCTCATTTTTAATCTGCTTGGAAGCAGTACCTGATGATACCAGTGAATGGAATCCTGAAACTGCACCACAAGCGATTGTTACAAACAAGATTGGGAACATATACTGCGGATTTCCATTTGCATCCGGTATCGAGAATGCTGTAAATGCTTCAAGATTACATGCCGGATTTGCAACAAATACGCCAATAACAGCACCAAGGATCATAAAAATCAACAGATAACTGTTCAGATAATCACGAGGTTGAAGTAATGCCCATACAGGTGTTACACTGGCAACTAAAATGTAAGCAAAAATAATAAGATGCCATATATCAAGACTTACATAGATTGGAAAGTTAAGTCCAAGTGCAATTGCAACTACCAGTAAAATAACTGCTACTGCTGTATTTACCCACTTATTAAATTTTGAATATTTCAAGAAAAATCCAAGTGCCACTGCTTCTACGATAAATAACATAGAGGTTGTTGCAACAGCTCCATTTGCTACTACTTTTGTAACTGTTCCTGATTCACTTGTTGCGAATCCGTTAAATGTTCCGGCTACGACATCAGCAAATGCTGCGACAACCAGAATGCAGAACAGCCAGCAGAATAACAGGAATAATTTCTTACCTAATTTTCCAATGTACTCTTCAATGATGTATCCAATTGTACGGCCTTTGTTCTTTACAGATGCATACATAGATGCGAAATCCTGAACTGCTCCGAAGAATACACCACCAATTAAAATCCATAAGAGAACCGGAAGCCATCCGAAGATTGCTGCCTGAATTGGTCCGTTGATCGGACCTGCTCCTGCAATTGATGCAAACTGATGACCAAATACTACGTTAGTATCAGCCGGTACATAATCCACTCCGTCTTCTAATTCATACGCCGGAGTTTTCGCATTCGGGTCAATGCCCCATTTGTTTTGGAGATAACGGCCATACAGAAGATAGGCTCCTCCGAGCACTACGATGGCAATTATCATCATAAGTATTCCACTCATAATAATCCCTCTTTCTTTATATTTTGATTATATATTAATCTCAGGAACACCAATCAGCATTTCTGAAATTATTATCGATCTTGCGTATATGTTTCCATACAATAAAAAAACGCCTTCGCTATCCTTTCGGATAACAAAGGCGGATTTATCTTCCGTGGTACCACTTTGTATTACTGCATTTATCACTAACTACAGTCTCTTATCACTGTCATTCTCAAACAGTTTCTTCTGTAACGTGAAGATTACGTCCCTGCTTACTTTAGCTCTGATGTTAAATATGTTAAGTATTTCAGAAGGATGCTCCCGGGTGATATCACAAAATCCGTTCTGTCGCTTCGCACCACCCAACGACTCTCTGAAATCGCGTTCTCTTTTGTGACGTATCCCTTTCACTGCATTTCTTTTCTTTAACTATATTATGTTTTACACTTTTTTGCGTTAAAACGCAAGAGACTATTTTAACATAATTAACAATAATACAAAGGACTGTTTGTGCAGTTTTTACAATTCTATTTTTTTGATATGAAATCTTGTTATATTTTATTAAATATCTCTACCGCCTTTTGTGCAAAGCGCTTCCCATAAATATTAAAATACTCTTTATAATTTCCCATTCCATTGAACTTTTCCATATTATTATTTACTCCGACCGGTCCAAGATGAATCACTGGCTTTCCACAAGCCATACCGCCTGAATAGCACAGCATTCCTTTTACCATCTCAATTGTCAAAATAGACTGAATGACCTGAGTTCCGCCACCATGTGTGTACTGCTCTGTTGCAAATGCGCCACCCATTTTCCCCGGAAACTCTAACTCTCCTGCTTTTTCAAACAGCCAATTATGAATCTGCGGTGTCATCTGTGCCATATAGGAAGGAGAACCTACTACAATTCCTTTTGCTTCCTTTACAAAATCTTCATCCACTTTTTCAATAGAAAATGCTCTGGCTTCTACTCCTGAGACTCCATTCATTCCATCGGCAATCCATTCTGCTGCCTGTTTTGTATTTTCAGTTTCTGAGTGGTAAATAACTGCAAGCTTCATAATAATTTTCTCCATCATTTGTGTATCGGTTTATATAGATTTCATCCCTTGTTCAAACGCCCCCCTCAGAGGTCATGTTGCAAGCGAGATGTAGGTTTAGAAGATTAAACGTATTTCTTTATTTCTTCGATCACAATTTTCAAAGCTTTGATCCGGGCATATTTCTTATCTACGGATTCCAGAATATGCCACGGTGCGTATTCTGTGTTCGTCTTTTGAAGCATTTCATTCACCGCAACTTCATATTCATCCCATTTTTCCCGATTTCTCCAGTCTTCATCGGTAATCTTCCACTGTTTCTCCGGATTATTTTGCCGCTCTTGAAATCTCGCCAGCTGGGTATCTTTATCAATCTGTACCCAGAACTTAATCATCACAGCGCCCCAGTCTTTTAATTCTTTTTCGAATTCATTGATTTCATTATAGGCACGCTGCCAGTCATTTTCACTGCAGAATCCTTCCAGGCGCTCTACCATCACTCTGCCGTACCAGGTTCTGTCAAATATCGCAATATGCCCGCTTTTTGGCAGTCTCGTCCAAAAACGCCACAGATAATGTCTTGCTTTTTCATGCGGTTCCGGTCTGGCAATCGGTTGTACCTCATAACCTCTTGGATCAAGCGCCTCGGTAATTCGTTTGATATTGCCGCCTTTTCCTGCTGCATCCCAGCCTTCATATGTGATAATGACCGGAATCCTTTTCCGATAAAGTTTATTGTGCAGTTTTCCTAATTCTATCTGAAGCTGTTTTAATTCTTTCTTGTATTCTTCATCATTCAGTATTTTGTCCTGCAAATCAATATCTGCAAGACGTGGAATTGGTTCCAGCGGAAATACATTTTGCAAGATTGGCACCGAATGCGCCTGATTCTGCAATGCCACTTCAATGTTGCTCACCAGCGTCTCCATCACCTGCAGCTCTGCCCACTTCTGGTCACCTGCATCAATGATATACCATGGTGCGGAAGATGAATTTGTATCTGACATGTACTTTGAAAATGCCTTTTTGCATTTTTTATAATGTGCATTTTCCCACTGATCGAACAGGGAAACGCGCCATTTTGTATCCTTGCTTTCCAGAAGATCCTGCTCCCGTTCTTTTTGTTCTTTCTTCTCTATCTGCATAAAAAACTTCAAGACAAGATAACCGTTATCTGTCAGTTGTCTTTCAAAATTGCGGACACTTTCTATACGAGAAGCATATTCTTTTTCATCTGTTTTCCCCTCTAAATGCTCTCTGCAGATCTGCTCCAACCAGCCAGAATCCAGGAATGTGAATTTCCCTGCTTCTGGAATCTCCTTAAAAAATCGATATAAAAATGGATATCTTAGTTCCTCATCTGTCGGCTCAGACATTGTCACGACCTTGAAAAAGCGCGGATCAATATTCCGGATCACCTTACCGATCGTGCTTCCCTTTCCGGATGTGCCCCAGCCTTCAAAAAGCACAATTACCGGAATTTTATGTTCCTTGATCTTCATCTGTAAATCATACAACTGCTTTCTGGCTGTAGATAAACGTAACTTCATCTCATCCTTTTCCGGCATACGTGCCGGATTCCAATTCGTCAACATATCCGAGTCCTCCTTATTCTTATTCTTATTCTTATTCTTATTCTTATCCTTGTCTCTCTCTGTATCGTCCGATACTGCTAAATTTCATCCATTACTGCATCATTGATTACATCGTACGCATCTTCAAGTGCATCCAATGCTTCCATCAAAGTATCTGCTTTCTCCTCAGCTCCCTCCTCCTCATACTGATCCAGTACTTCCACAAGCGCATCTTTTACCTCCTGCAGCGCCTCCATGATTTCCTGCAGATTGTCTTCTCTATTTGCCATTGGTAAAATATTTATAATTTTTCCCATGTTATAATCTCCTTTCCCAGACCTTATAATAACTTTTCCGTCCATTCTTTCTCTTTAAATCCCGTCAACACAAGATTTTCTTTCACGATCAATGGTCGTTTCACAAGCATTCCGTTTGTCGCCAGAAGCCTCAACTGCTCTTCCTCGCTCATGTCAGGAAGTTTGTCTTTTAATTTTTGCTCTTTATAAAGCATACCACTTGTATTAAAAAACTTCTTTAGCGGTAAATCCCCATTCTCATACCACTGCTTCAGCTCCTCGTAAGTTGGATTCTCCTCCACAATGTGACGCTCCTCATAAGAAATGTGATTGGCATCCAGCCATTTCTTTGCCTTCTGGCAAGTAGAACATTTTGGATAATATAAAAATAACATCTTTTCAATCCCTCCGTAATAGTTTTTACTTATTTTTGCTTCTTTCCCAGCTGCCAAAATGCCACCGCACTTGCCGCTGCTACATTTAATGAATCAACGTCATGTGACATCGGAATCTTGACTGTGTAATCACACATCTCAATTGTCCTATCCATCAAACCTTCGCCCTCGGTTCCAAGAATAATTGCCAGCTTCTCTTCCTGCATAAGTTCCGGATTGTCGATTCCGACCGAATCATCTGTCAGCGCAAGCGCTGCCGTCTTATAACCCATTTCCCGAAGTTCTGTAATCGCCTGCCTGGGCCAAAGTATCTCCCGCTGGCAACGCATTTCATTATTGTCCTGAATAAATGTCCACGGAATCTGAAAAACCGTTCCCATACTGACTCTTGAGGCTCTCCTGTAAAGTGGATCACTGCATCCAGGAGTCAGAAAAACTGCATCCATGTTCAAAGCTGCTGCCGACCGGAAAATTGCACCGACATTCGTCGGATTCATTACATTTTCCAAAATGACGATCCGGTCTTTTCCCTCACACATATTCTGATAATCTATAAGCGGCTGACGCTTTAGGGCGCACAGCATTCCTCTTGTCAATTTGAATCCGGTCATTTTTGTCAGCACTTCAAACTCCGCTGTAAATATCGGGACATCTGTACTTTCAAACCTCTCCAGAATCTGCCTTGTCTCTTCATTTTCTTTCATCTGATGCTTTTCGACCAGAGCCGATACCGGGATATAGCCCGCATCTAACGCTCTGCCAATTACCTTCGGACTCTCCGCAATAAATAATCCAGCCTCCGGATTGTCCTTATTTATAAGCTGCGCCTCGGTACGTCTCGCATAAATATCAAGCTCCGGTGCAGAAAAATCATTGATTTCTAATATGTTTAGCATTTTGTCTGCAATTCCTTTCCCATGCTATTTTCTTCTATATGCTACTGAATTCTCCCTACACCACTCTTCTGCCTTATCAAGATACGCCTGACTTCTGTAATCATAATAAAGCTGACTGATTCCCAATTCATTTATCTTATCTTTAAAGGCTCTATAAGGATGTCTTTTTCTCAATGCATTCGAAAGTATTTCAGATACTCGTTCATTTCCAATCTCATATGCAAAATGTTCCAGAATATTTTTCGAAAAGTGACAGATATTCTTCTTCGACTTCTTCAAATGGACGAACCGTATAATCTAAGTCAATATGTAACTCTGGAATTTCTCCGTATTGTATTTCTCCAAGTAAATGTTCCAAGTCATACCATAGCATTGCATGATCTATTTCTTTGAGTTCTTTCTGCTCTTCCTCCGTCAAATCTGAGTCAAGAAATTTTTCATATACCATACTCAGTAAATGTTCTTCCTGTTCCTGATATTCCGGTAGTTCATTCTTAAATGGAGTCGGAACATCGGACATATAGCATTCACTGGCATCATGAAGCAAGCATGCAAGTACCATTCGATTTGACAGACCACGGGCTGCCGCCTCCCTAGCACAACAAATACAATGCTGTCCCACCGACCAAAATGTCTTTACATGTCCATTTCCACGGCAAAGCATGGAAAGTGCATGTGCAATATCCTCAATCCGAATCAACTCCGAATCCGGATTTGTTGGTTCAAAATGTTTTCCTGTGTATGTTGTAATATATTCACTCATCATTTTCTCCTGTTACTTCATAGCCTCATACTAAAATTATTTTCTATGTACATATGCCTTGAAATCAATCACCTTTGCTGGTTTTCTTTTTGGGACAATCCCTAAACGTTCCATGTCTAATTTAAAAAGTTCCCTTGGATATCCATATGCGTCAAAACCATCTGGCTGGCAAATATCTCTGTTAAGATACTCATTCAAGTCCCACTGATACTTTGTTTCCTTCTCAAATTTCTTATCAAAATACTGTGCATCTGTTACCATTCTATTTATGCCGCCAACGGATTTCTTACCGTGTGTTTTTGTAACAATCGTATCACCTGACATTCTAAAATACTGTTCTATCTGATCTTCTAAATAACCCATTTGTTGCATCACGCCATGAAACACACGACTAATATACAATGTATAATGATTCCAATTCCTTGATTCAATATCTGTCATTGCTATTGTATAGCGATTGCTGGTATTTACTATAAACAGTACATTTCTTCTCTTTATTTTTGCCAAATGTGTATCCCAACAAAACACAAGCGATGTTTCTTTTATTTCACTAATCTTTGTTGCTTTTAATCGTTCTTGAACAGCCTTTGTTGCACCAATTTCCATATATATCACCTATTCTTATGTATAGCTTTTTCCTTCCTCGAATACTTCCATTATACCATCGAACTTTTCTTCTTGCATTAACCGATTATTTTATTAGTGTACTCTTCTTTCGCAATCCCTTGTGATTAAGAATTATTACAATTTTACCAAATGCAATAATTTCAATTTTTCTAACAGCCATCGAATTCCTTTTGCCAGGCGCTTTCCGGAATCTGCGAAATGTCCTCCGGGATTCCACTCTAATACTACCCGCTCTGCCAATGGATCTTCCAGCAACAATTTTTCTTGTTCCCTGGTGCAATCTCCCACAGTTGCCATTACCGCGTTCTTCGTCTTTTCTTCCTTGCCTCCAAGGCTTAGATATACGCTGCATTTTCGCTTCAACTTATGTTCTCTCATGTAAATATCCCAATCCTTGAACCATAGAGAACCAGAACAACACGCAATTCCAGCAAATGTATCACATTCGTATGCCGCCCACAGCGCAAATAATCCTGCCAGGGAATAGCCTGCCAGCCAGTGCTCCTGTTCTTTCACATGATATGTCCGGCCAATATATGGAACTCCTTCCTCGAGCAACCACTTCAACGTCCTTGCGCCTTGTCCATCAAATGCTTCCGTTCCAAATGCCGCCGGTGCTTCCCAGGGTGAAAAATCCCGGTTCCAGTCTTCCACCTGAAATGCTACTAGCAAAAATTTCTGTTCCGGCACAAGCTCCATCAAAGCTTCCCAAAAATGTTCTACTTCTCCTCCCTGATGCGGATACATGCCCCAGAAAATAACCGGACCTCCCGATCCATTCTGTACGATATGTAATTGTATATCTGCTACGATTGTCTCTGTCACATTTATCTTCTTCATTTTCATCACATTTCTGATTCCACTGCCATCCTTATCATTTTCTCAAATGACTGCGCAAACCGCTCATCATCTTCCTCAGTACGTTTCTTCGGCCCTTTTATATGATTTTTATGAGAACTTCTTCTCGCCTTCTTATTCAAATGTCGCTCCATAAGCATCTGATCAATATTGTCATTGGTGTACCATTTGCCAGACTGATGAATAGCAAATGCACCCTTTCCCAACGCCATCGCTGCCACTCCATAATCCTGTGAAACCACAATATCTCCCCTATGACAAATGCTGATCAACTTATAATCAACAGCATCCGCTCCGGCACCCACAACAATCACTTCACTGTACTCAGATGTCAGGACATGATTTGTGTCACATAATAAAGTCACCGGAATGTTGTATTTTTTTGATATGTTCTCAACTATGCTGACCACCGGGCAGGCATCAGCATCAATGAATACCCGCATGTTTCTCTCCTAAAATATTTTTAAATAATTTTACTTTGAAATCAATTGTGTAATCCACTTCTGAATTATTACTCATTTTCTTATTCTCCCAATTCTGTTCCAATCTTCTCTATCAACTCCACGTCTGCTGGCAACCAGGCTATTTCTCCCAGTTCATCTTTTTTCAACCACTTTGCGTCTTCTGCTTCTTTCAGAACCAGTTCACCTTTCACGACCTCGCACCAGAAGCAGTCCATGGACAAATGGAATGTCGGATACTCATACTCGATTGTATCAATCAGTTTTCCTACTGTGATTTCCGTATCCAGTTCTTCCATAATCTCGCGTTTTAATGCTTCTTGTGGTGTTTCACCTTCTTCGATCTTACCTCCCGGAAATTCCCAGCCGTCTTTGAATTCTCCATATCCGCGCTGTGTTGCAAATATAATTGGCTCCCCTTCTTGATTCAGTGCTTTTATAACTGCTGCCACTACTTTTACTGTCTTCATCTTAATTTCTATCTCCTGTTTCCGTTCTCTTCTTATCCATTTACAATGTATTCATAAATGTCCTCACGCACTGGTGTCTCCAATGCCCATTCAATTTCTACTGCTGTCTTATCTGTATTTGGCATAATAAATTCTTTTTTATTTCCCGTTGCAATTACTCTTCCAAGATAATAAAATTCCTTGGATATCTTATCGTCTTTATTCTTTCTTACAAAAAGATGTACATCAATGGAACTTCATTTCTTTCCCAATTCAGTAACCGACACGCGTCTTCATAGGTATATTTCTGATATAATACCAAATCTGTATCTTGATAATGAACACTATAATTTTCTTTATATCGTGTTATTCCAAAATCCAGTAATTCTTCTAAAATAGAACGGAAATCTGAATTATCTAACATTTTCATAAATGACTTTGATGCGCTATAATCGTCCCCTTCTTTTTCTAAAAATACGCACTGTGCGTAAGTTTTCTTAGCTGCGCTTGTCGGAAATTCATTGGTCATCACATTTATAATATTTCCTGCACAATTATCATCTATAAAATGGTGATATTTTTTTGATGATAATTCACGCAACCAACCTATAGGATTATTGGGACAATCCATCAAATATTTTAGTAATTCCAGTTCATATACACGTTTTCCACTGGCAAGTTTTTTAGAAATAAATCCAATTACTTTTTCCTCATCTTCAGACAGACGAATCGTGTACTCTTTTTCATATTTCACAAGGAATTTGTAATAAGAACCCAGACTGCTGTTATCGAAAATTCTAAGTACATCCATTTCTCCATATTTATCAAAATCTGCTAATGCAGGAATGTGTCCCAATTTATTTTTTAGATTCGTATAATTCTCCCGGATCAACTTAATATCGCTAAAGTTTGCATTATCAATTGCTTGGAAAATGCGTTTTCTCGATATTTCATCAAAATGAATCGTACTGGCACCTGGAATGATCCTTCCACCTTCTGTCACATAGCGACGAATGTTATCTTTATTGTAACTTCGATCTCCTGACAGAGCAATCGGAATCATAAAGTTGTTTTGATAATTTCCAATAAAATCCAAAACTACTACATACTCTTTATCTTCCGCTTTTCGCAATCCTCGTCCTAACTGTTGAATAAATACAATCGGAGATTGTGTTGGACGAAGCATGATGACCTGATTAATTTCCGGAACATCAACACCTTCTGAGAATATGTCTACAGAAATAATATAATCCAATGCATTTTCCGATTCTTTTCCTGCTAGTCTCTCAATAGCCGCTGCCCTCGCCTCTTCTGAATCATTTCCACTAAGCACCAATGTTCTCCAGCCATTTTTATTAAATTTCGCAGACAGTTCTTTTGCTTCATCAATTCGACTACAGAATATCAACCCTTTCACACGCTCTCCACTATAGCCAAAATATCTTGCCTGCTTCATCACATTTTCCACACGTTCGTCAGAGGTCAGATGTCGGAAATTCTCTATCTTTTCTTCTGAAGATTTTCCTCCATCTGCAATAAGATCCAAATCTGTAATTCCAAAATAATGAAATGGGCACAACAAATCTTCTTCCATTGCATCTTGCAAACGAATCTCGTATGCAATCTGATGGTTGAAAATCTCATAAATATTTCTTCCTTCCAAATTGTCGTCTCGTTTATCTGGTGTTGCAGTCATACCAAGCCATAGCTTTGGCTGAAAATAATCCAATACTTTTTTATAACTATTGGCAGCACTGTGATGTGCCTCATCAATCACAATCGCATCAAACCTCTGCCTACTATATCTCTGTAATGTCTCCTCTTTACTCAGTGTCTGAATTGTCGCAAATATATAATCTTTGTCATATTCCTGATATTTTCCAGTCACCATTCTCATTGAAACCGAACCACCAAACACCTTGCGATAGGACTTAATTGCCTGTTTTGCTATTTGATTTCGATGCACTAAAAATAACACTCTCTGAAACCCCATTTCGCGCATGGCAAATGCCGACGCATACGTCTTTCCAGTACCCGTCGCGGAGATCAGCAATGCTCTCTCTTCTCCCTGCTCCAGAATCTTCCTCAGGTTTACTATAAATCTCTCCTGCATAGAATTCGGCTTTAATCGATATTTTTCCAGCGATGGAATTTCTTCACTTTTCGCAATCTCGCGCTGATGCTTTATAATATTGTAACGCTCTTTGTAAATTTCATAAAAATCATTATAAGGTAGTGCATACTCGCTATTCCAAAGATTATTGAACTCTTTTATGATTTCTTCTGCAACGTCTCCATTTTCCGTAGAAATCAGTTTCGTATTCCACTCTTTATTAACCGTAAGTGCCGCACTTGTCATATTGGAACTTCCAATGATAATCCTATAAATCTCTTCTTTCTTGAAAATATATCCCTTCGTGTGGAAGCCATTCCCAGCAGCTTCCACGTCATACATTTTCAACGTAATATTTTTCAATCCATTGAGTTTCTCAAGTGCTCTCGGCTCACTGAAATTCAGATAATTCGTCGTAAGAATCTGTCCCTTAACACCCTTTTTCTCAAGCTCTTTTAACGTCTGAAGAAGCGGTGTCACACCACCCATCGTGATAAATGCAACACTGATCTGGAACTGATCACAGCGCAGCAATTCATCCTCCACAGATGAAATAACTTTCTTTCCCTCTTCCGGATTGTTCGATACAAATGCTGGCTTGTAAGCCAGATTCGCAGCTACAGAACCATTTATATAAGCGGCACTTAAGCCATTTTGCAATTCATTGATCGTATTCTCGTATCCATGTAAAAATCTTCCTCTCATTCCGTAATGAGCAAAACAAAATACTCTGGTTAGTATTATACCTTATGGAGGGAGGGGTTGTCATTGAAATCTGCTTTGTTTACGCTCTCGCTCCATTTTTTAACGCGTACCCCCCTTCTATTGCCCTTTTCGGGGCTATCTCACTAAGTATTAGTGCGCAGCTTCCTTTTTTTGCTTCTTAGATACATCTTACTCCGTAAGCTCCCAACTTACTTTACTTCCCTTTGGCTTCTTCGTGACTTCCTGGCTTCTTTTCTTGACTCTTCATCTATGGCCTTTCCGATGAATAGCTGGGCTGGCTTTTCATTGAGATTTCTTATGCTTTTTTCGTTGACATTTAATACTGTTCAATGTATCATATAAGCAAGAAATGGGTTTTGTTACTGAGTAAAGTCATTTGACTGGAAAAGGTTGCTCGTTTCTTTTTTTATTTTCATGATATCGTATAAGTAATACTTCCCATCTTCATCGTGTCTGACCAACATCGCAACATTAAAGACGTTGTATCTCTCTATTTCTCCATCATCACCAAATACCGGAAGAGCAAATCTTGAATCATATGAATACCAACCATATTTAGCATCTTTACTATGCTTCTCCTTACGATTATCTTCATAAACCTCGTTCGTTGCTATTTTAAGCAATTCCGGTAATCCCTGTGCGGCATTCGCTTTTGCTTTCGCATTTGCTCCTTTCAAAATCCGAGTATAATTTGAGTGCGTATACTCATCAGGAAGATCCGATCCAATATAAATCATCTTATTGCAATCTTCTATCTGATAGAATTCTCCTACATACTGGCGTAAATACTTTTCAACTTCATCCCAATTAACTGCTCTTTTTCCCTTGAACAGAATATCGTGAATAAATACTGTTTTCTTTCCGTTCAAATCTTCGACAACATTTACTTTTCTCTCCAAGTTAACCTCCTAAATATTTACGTGTTGTAACGCATTGCGTTATGCTTATTGCAAAAAAATATACAGAGGATACATTTTAATTATCTCCACTTTTGATTTAACGCTCTATTTCCGCTCTGTATTTCAACAATCGCAGTAAATAATCCGGAAGTTCTCTTTTCTCTGCTTCCCAATCTTGAACGGTACGATACGGAATACCATAGTAGTCACTAAATTCACGTCTGTTCATTCCCATTTTTTCTCTTAATTTTTTTACTTCTTTTCCTCTACTCATGATTAAACTCTCCCGCCAGAAACAACGCATTGCGTTACTTAATAGTACCCGATATATGCTATGTTGTCAATTCGCTATATTCTCACCTCTCATCATATTTTCGCCCATATATTTTTATAAAATAGAAAAAATCGGCCCGATATTCGTACTATGCTTCGCTTATATTCATATATGGATAAGTTTTCAAACCTTGACCCTTGAGTCATACTGCTCTACCAGTCTTTTCACTTCTCCTTGCATCTGTTCTACAACTTCCTCCGGTGAAAGTATTTTCACCTGTTCGCCCAGTGAGAATACCCAACCCAAGAACTGCTTGCTGACGTGTACATCTACATTTACAGTAAAATGATTTTCGTCTGCTGGTATGAATATAATGTCTTTTCCGAATCGGTCGATGATAACTCCTGCCAGACGATTATCTACCAGAAGCTTTACGGTCTTTTCTTTTCCGCCGAACATTCCGAAGCTTTTCTTGGTATAGTCTGCCATATCCAGTTGTTTGAAATATTCTTTTCCTTCGCGTGCTTCTGCAGACATTTTGATATGAAGCATTTTGTCTACCCGGTAATGCTTGATCAATTCTGCTTCTGAATCATATCCTACGAGATAATAATTCTCATCATCCCAAGAAAGTCCCCATGGACTGATATGATACCAGGCGCCGTCATGCCGAAGCTCCATTTCTTTTTTCACATTCCACTGATAATACTGGAACTTGATTTTCCGGTTCTCTGATATCGCATTATGAATTGCATCAACTGTATAATAAATGCTTTCGTTCATGGCCTTGATTCTGCCGGACACATAGACTTGTCGCTGCAGTTTCTGTGCGTCATATTTACTGACCAGCTTCTCCAGCTTTTTAATCAGTGTATTTGTCTTCTTTTGGGTGATGAATTTCGAAGACTGAATTGCATCTACCAGAAGCTTTAATTCCGGAAGTTCAAACGGACGCTCTACCACATGATAATGATAGCGGTTTCCTACAGGCTCGCCTTCCACTTCTATCCCCAGCTTTTCCAGATCTTTCAGATCATTATAAAGACTTTTCCGGTCCGCAGTGACTTCGTATTCTTCCAGCTTTTCTTTAATTTCCGGCATTGTGATATAGTGCTCTTCATCTGTATTTTCTAACATAATCTGTGCAAGTCGATATAATTTGAACTTCTGATTCTTTCCTTTTGGCATCGCAGCCTTCCTCCTCACCTGATGATAGTTTGATTGTATCACAGATGGAAATAATATGGTACATTCAACTCCCCCATAAATGAAAACAGGCCGACCTTTCGGCCAGCTTGTTTTCATTTATTTTTCTTATTCTCTTATAATAATGATGTTGGGGCCAAAAGCCCCAACTATGATGCCTACGGATTGTTCCGTGCGTTGCACTCCCACAATCCTCCCAATTATTCGCATATCGTGGGATTGTCATCCCACTTTTAGGCTCATATTGGGGCGGATCCCAAGGTCTTTCATCCACTTATGAGCAAGCTCATGTGGATTTAGACCTTTTGACCCTGGCATCATAATAATTTCAATCTTCTACGAATAATTCTCTGTCAAGATTTATTTCACTGCTCCACCTTCTACAACCAGATCCTCTTCGTAGTCTTTTCCGTAAGTGTCTACAAGTGTCTCTTCGTAATCTTTGTGGAAGAACTGTTCATCACCAAGTGATTTGATTTCCTCATTTACCCAATCAAGCAATGTATCGTTTCCTTTGGATACTGCTGGTGCAATGGTGTCTTTATTTCCAAGTTCAGAGATTCCAACTGTGTAACCTTTGTTCTGAAGTGCAAATGCGATAACCTCTGTGTTGTCGTTTGCCCATGCTACACCATTTCCATTTTCCAGAGCGTTCTTTGCTGTTGCGTAGGAATCATATTTCTGAAGTGGAATGTCCGGATAATTCTCTGTCAGGTAAGTCTCTGCTGTTGTTCCGGAGATGACGATCATCTGGTCTTTACTGTTCCAGTTGTCCAGGCTCTTGATAACGTTGCTGTCCGGAGATACAACTCCAAGTGCTACGTTCATGTATGGAAGTGCGAAGTCTACTTCTTCTGCACGCTCGTCTGTGACTGTGAAGTTTGCAAGGATCAGATCAACTTTTCCTGTCTGCAGATACTCGATACGGTTTGCAGCTTCTGTAGATACAAAGTTGACTTTTACACCGAGATCTTTACCGATTCTGTTCGCGAAGTATACATCATATCCCTGATATTCACCGTTTTCATCAACATATCCAAATGGATTCTTATCGGAAAATACTCCGATATTGATTGTTCCGTCTTTTTTGATTTCATCTAATGTACGATAAACAGTTCCGGAATCTTTTTTTGCTGAGGAATCGCTTCCTTTAGAATCATCGGAGCTTGAGCTTCCGCATGCTACAAGTGCAAATGTACTTGCGACTACGGTTGCCAGTGTAATTAATTTTTTCAGTTTTCCATTTTTCATAATACAAACTCTCCTTGTCTCATTTCTTATATCAAAACTCTTATGAGTCTTGCTTTTTCTAAAAATTTCCTGTTACAGATGGATTCAAATATCTCTCTTTACAGACTCAAATGTAAATGTATTCAAGAATTTCTTCGCCCGATCTGTCTTCGGGTGTTCGAAAAACTCATCTGGTGTTTCATCTTCTTGTATTTTTCCGCCTTCCAGAAATATGATCCGGTCTGCGACAGCTCTGGCGAACTGCATTTCATGGGTAACAATTATCATCGTTCTGCCTTGCGCTGCCAGGTCTAAGATTACGTCCAGCACTTCACGGACCATTTCCGGGTCAAGTGCTGCTGTTACTTCATCGAAAAGTAAGATTTCCGGGTGCATGCACAATGCACGGACAATTGCAACTCGCTGCTTCTGTCCTCCGGAAAGCTCTCTTGGATAACTTCCGGCTTTTTCTTCCAGTCCAACTCTTCTAAGAAGCTTCATGGCTTCTTCTTTCACTTCATCTTTTGAGCGTTTTTGGACTTTCGTAGGTGCCAGTAAAATATTATCTAATACAGTCAGATGTGGAAACAAATCATAGCTTTGAAACACCATTCCTATTTTCTGTCTGAGGCGGATCAGAGATTTGCTTTTCGGGTCGATGACCTCCCTTCCCAGTTTGACCACGCCGCCCTGGATTGGCTCCAGGGCATTGATACATCGAAGTAATGTACTCTTTCCACAGCCACTTGGACCAACTACCACAATGACTTCACCTTTCTTTACGTCAAGACTTACATCATCTAAGATGACTTGATCTCCATATTTTTTTATCAGATGTTCTACTGTAAGTAATGTCTCTGCCACAATCTATCACCTCCATCTTCTTTCCAGATACTTTGCAAGCATACTGATTGGCCAGCATGCGAAAAAGTATAATAAAAATACTACAAGATAAATGCCAAATGCAGCATTTGGACTGCTCATTCGATTTGCCTCGATGATCTGCTGTGAGACTTTCAGCACTTCCACCACACCGATCATCAGGATCAGGCTTGTAGTTTTGATCATTCGTGTGATCAGATTGATGGATAGTGGAATGAGTCTGCGAAGTGTCTGCGGAATGATAATGTACCAATAAGTCTGCACTTTGCTCAATCCTAATGCCTCGCTGCTTTCATATTGATGTTTCGGTATACTGATAAGCGCCCCTCTTACCAGGTCACTCATTTCAGCTGCTCCCCAGAATGTAAATACTATAATTGATGCATTTTCTCCTGATAAGTCCCAGCCAAACGCTCGCGTTGTCCCGAAAAATACGAGAAATAACAGTACCATTTGTGGCATGATTCGTACAATTTCCAGGTAAATGCGAAGAATCGATTTGGTAATTGGATTTTTCCAGGTCATCAAAACTCCCAGTACGATTCCAAGTGGAATGCTTATGACTACGGAAATCAGGCTAATCTTCAGTGCCACTCCAAGTCCTGCCAGCATTCGCATGAAGTTCTGTCCTTTTAATAAAACACTAATCCCCAAATCCGGCATAACGCAGCCTCCTTTCCAAGAGACTTCCCAATATCGAAATTGGAAGTAAGATCAACAGATAAAAGACTACCAGTAAAAACAGGCTTTCTGTTGTCTTGTAATAAAGTCCGATTAAGTCTTTTGCGGTAAACATAAGGTCCATAAGACTGACTGCACTAAAGACACTCGTTTCTTTCAAAAGAAAGATTACATTTGCCATAAAGGCCGGTACACTTATTGAAAATGCCTGTGGCAGTACCACGTACCGCATAACCTGCAGTCGGTTCATGCCAAGGCTCAATGCACTTTCTGTCTGAACCTCTGCGACTGTCTCCAGTCCGCTTCGAAACGCTTCTGCCATATAACTTCCTCCAAGAAATGTCAGTCCTGCGATTCCACATGTCTGCGGATCTGTCTGGATTCCAATCTTTGGAAGCCCATAATATATAAAAAATAATTGTACAAGCAGTGGTGTATTTCGACTGAGTTCGATATAGACCGCTACAATTTGTCTTGCGGCCGGTACTTTTTCATATTGGATGATTGCACAGATCAGTCCGACGATAATCGCACAGATAACTCCGGCTAATCCAAGTTTTACAGTCAACAAGGCAGCTCGTTCATACATTGGCAAATATTTGATAATAAAATCCCAGTTCATTGCCTTACCCCTCTCTCACGATTTTTAATCTCTTGCTCCTTTCGATTTCATGAAAGCAATGTTATCACTCTTTTCCTAGTTAGTCAATAGGTTTTGTATGAAATGTTGGATTTTTTCCAAATCTATAATCAATAGCTAGCTATAGATGTTGGCTATAGCAGTTTAAAGTAAGATACGCTTTGCCGGCATCATAGATATTTTTATCAACATTGCCTGATTCTATTATATGCATACCAACTTATATAAGTTATGAATCTTCAAGAAACAAAAAAAAGCCGACACTTTGCATTCTTCGCAAAGTGTCGGCTTTTTTCTACTTTCTGATATCCACAACTCCTGCTTCCAGCATACCTTCGTTAAAATCATAGGCACCGCCTTCACCGTCCAGATTCAGGTACATATCCGCCAGATTATCTTCATTGACGATCCATGCCATGTTGACTTGAATACTCTCGCCCGGTTTCAGAGACGAAATATAATTACCACCATTCCCATAATCTTCTCGCACACTACTGTAGGTCATTTCTGCAGTATGCGCCACGCCGTCCCAACTCACACGGTCATATCCGTTACCGGACTGTTCCATTGCATTATAAATATGGTATTCACCATTTTCATGACGAATCAATGCCAGATTTCCGATATACAACATGTGCTTGATTTCCTGATCTGAATTATTTGTATACGTGACTGTTGCATAAACAAGTTTCTGATTTACATTTTCTGTCTTTACGACCTGATCTACTGTATTGACACCATCACCGGATTTGATATAAGAAACTTTATTCTTTACAAGTTTTCCGTTGGAATCGATTACATTTTCCCATTCTTCCGGTAAGTCTGCACCGTTAAGCAACTTCAGATCATCCGCTGTCTGAACTGAATCTACGTGGGCAGAAATTTTATCATTTACGATATTGTTTCCGTCTTTATCTTCTCCTGATACAGATAATGTAAAATCTTCGCCAATCTTGTACACCTTTAATTTATCCTCAGACACAGACGTTACCATTTCATCTCCGGTCTCAACGTTCGGGTTGACCTCATCACTCCAGGTATACATCTTCGCTGTTTCCATCATCTTGTCATTTTCTGTAATCTCAAGATTTTCTGCTACTTTCACAGCATCATCTTTCGATACATCATCTCCGATATAGATTGTGATCACACGGTATTTATCTGGGCAAAAGAGATAGATTCTTTGGTCAAATGTACCTTTTTCAGTCTTTAAATTATTATATTTCAGATATACGCCTTCGTATTTGCCAAATGTTCTCTCCTCGGACTCGACAACATTTTTATTTTCCAGTGCCTGATTCAGATCATCATTGTCCAAAAGTACGGACGCAAAACTAAATCCACCCATACGTTTGCTTTGCGGATATTCCAGATGTGACTCGTCTACCCATTTCATGCCATCCGGAATATATCCGGTCTTGAAATCAATATCGTGAATCTGCGCCGGAAGATCTGCTAATTTATTTTCTGATGTTATCCCTGTCTTCACACTGTAATCGCCCTGTTTTTCCACATACATGCGGTACATTTTCACACCCGCATAAGCTGCTGTGGAAGTTGCCAGCACGCAGACCATTACTGCCGCTGCCACTCTTGCACCGTTCCATCTCTTCCTTTTCTTCGGAATCTGTATAATTGTAGTTCCCTGAAGCTGTCTGTCTACTTCATTTTGTATCATTTCATGAATAAAATCCGGAGTCTCTGGAATATTGTTTTTCATATCTTCAAACCTCATATCGCCGCCTCACTTTCCTGCAAATTCATTCTAAGTTTTCCCCTTGCCCTGGCAAGTCGTTTTTGTACTGCGCCTTCCGTGATATCCAGTATCTGTGCGATTTCCCGGATATTAAAATCTTCGATATAATACAGGATTACCGGAAGTCGCAATTCTTCTTTTAATGCATTGATTGCCTGGTACAATTCACTGTAATCAGCCTTTTCCTTTGTCATCATTATTTTTTCTGTCTTCGCCTGCTCATCCATCATATCCAACGAAGTCAGTTTACTGGATTTTCGCAAAATGGTATAACATTCATTGATCAGGATCCGAATCAGCCATGTTCTGGCATATTTGTCATTTTTCAATGTTTGAATCTTGGAAAATGCCTTTACAATCGTATCTTGAATGGCATCAGCACAGTCCTGATCACTGTATAAGATTGTCTTGGCTGTAGAATATAACTGCCTCTCGCAGTCGAGAATCAGTACTCCCAATTGCTCTTTTGTCACTTTAACACCACCTTTATATCGGCCGATTTATTTTTCTTACATAGATTAGACGCATATGGATAGAAAATATCCCGAAAAATATGAAAAAAAATAGCTGCCCTGTATCGTAAATATTTTCAGGACAGCTATCTTGTGATAACGAATTATGAAATTTTCCCTGCCTACTCTGCTTTTTTTATAATTCCAACCCCTATTGGATATGGTCCTGTGTGTACCCCGATCGTTGCACCGATCTGGCGGATTTCAATCTCTTCGATTCCGAGACGTTCTTTTACGAGATTTTTTAACATCTCCCGGAATTTGACTGCCTCTTCATAATCATATCCATAGCCGATGCAGAAGCTGTACTCGCCTGGTTTTGCATGGATTTCATTCAGATAATCTTTTGTCATCTCCACAACCTTTTTCATGGATTTGATGCGGTTTCTTGCAAGTCCGGAACTGAAGATTTCCCCTTCTTTCAATGTGATCATCGGTTTTATCCCCAGTGCACCTGCTGCTATCCCCGCAAGTTTTCCGATTCGTCCGCCATGCCTTAAATAATCAATGCTTCCGATTGTAAAGAAGATCCGGCCGGTCTCACGGATAGGAAGGATTCTTTCAATGATTTCCTCATAATCCAATCCCATGTCACGCATTCTGCATGCCTCCAGTACATAAAGTCCCTGAAGAACGGTATTGACCGTGGAATCAATCACTGTGATCCTGGCTTCTGGATATTCGTCCTTTACCATCTCTTTTGCAACCGTTGCAGATTGCAGGGAGCCACTGAATTTTGTCGTAATACAGATGCAGATCACCGGAATATTTTCCTTTGAACTTTTTACAAATGTCTGATAAAAATCATCCACTGACGGCATAGATGATTTTGGAAATACATCCGGGTGGTCTACCATTTCCTGATAAAATTCCCGAATTCCAATCTCTTCTATTTCTTTCTGATAAGTCTCACCGTTAAATGATACATAAAATGGTACGACTTCTATATCATGTGCATCTGTGATTTCCTGTGGAAGATCCAGTGATCCGTCACTGACGATCTGAACTTTCTTTTGCATAACTACTACCTCTCATCTCATGAAATTACGATTCTATATTGTTCTGATTTCCTTTGCATACCCCGAAAATATCAGGGGTACAGAATGAATTATTCTAATACATAGTTTCTAATACTACTTCTTATAGAAACGTAAAACAGTATAACACAAAGGCAGTATTATGTACACGCTTTGGGCAAATAATTTTCTAAAATTTTAGAATTAAACCATATGCTTTAAGTTTGGATCTCTTGTCACTTTATACTTGATTTATAAATCTTAAAAATGCTTCTTTTCCTTCTGGTGTCCGTTTGTAAACTCCGGCCTGTTCCAGAACTTTTGAAAAGACAATTCCAGTCTCTTTCTGAACGATTTCTTTTACATTTTCTGCTGTAATTTCGTAGTTCGCTGCAATATCTGCCGCCCACTTTGCATGAGACTTGGTCAGCGGATCTTCTGTCATATCCTCACCGGAAAGGAGTTTTTCTTCCACTGCCTCCAGCTCTTTTTTCAGACGTCCCGGAAGAATTGCCAATCCCATAACTTCAATCAGGCCGATATTTTCCTTCTTAATATGATGGAACTCTTCATGTGGATGATAAATTCCAAGCGGATGATCCGGCGTTGTCAGATTGTTTCGAAGCACCAGATCTAATTCAAAATCTTCTCCTCTGCGACGGGCAATTGGGGTGATTGTATTGTGAGGTTCTCCATCTGTCTCTGCAAGAATCATAGCTGCTTCATCTGTATACCCACGCCAGCTTCCAAGAATTTTATCCGCAAGATTAATTAATCTTTCCGGTTCTTTTGCATTTAAACGAATAACAGACATTGGCCATTTTACAATTCCTGCTTTTACATCTTCGTATCCTTCAAAAGAAATCTCCGTCTCAATCGGTGCGCGTTCCATTGCAAATGTATAATGTCCGCCCTGGAAATGATCGTGCGCCAGAATGGATCCTCCAACAATCGGAAGATCTGCGTTGGAACCAACAAAATAATGCGGGAACTGTCTTACAAAATCTAATAACTTCGCAAAGCAGGCTTTATCAATTTTCATCGGTGTATGCACTTTATTAAAACAGATGCAGTGTTCATTGTAATATACATATGGAGAATACTGCAAATACCAGTCAGTATTGTTGATTATCACTGGTACAATACGGTGATTCTGTCTTGCCGGATAATTGAGTCGTCCGGCATATCCCACATTCTCCTCGCAGAGCATGCAGCGTGGATAATCGGAAGCTGGTTGGTTTCTTGCTGCTGCGATTGCTTTTGGATCTTTTTCCGGTTTTGACTGGTTGATGGAAATGTCAATCTCACCATATTCTGTCTCGGTCTTCCAACGGATATCTTTCGCAACTCTGTCCTTTCGGATATAATTCGTGTCCTGACTGAACTGATAATACCAGTCCGTTGCCCTCTGGGAAGATTCTTCCTGAAATTGTTGAAACTTCTTCATCACCTGTACCGGTCGCGGTGTCAGGCTGCCCATGAGTTTTGTATCAAAAAGATCGCGGTATACGACTGAATTTTCTTCCAGTACGCCACGCTCATATGCATCATCGATCAATGTGTCCAGTATCTCTGTCAGACCAGCTTCTTTTCCCTTTGCTGACTCTTCCCATGAGAAAGAATCTGCCTGCATAACCTCCAAGATCCGGTTTACTGCCCATACTTTTTCTTCCTGCTCGATCAGCTCTTTCTCCAATGCATAATTCACTAACGCAGTAATTGCTTCATTTCGATTCATCTCATTTCCCCCTCATTCTTTAAAGGATAAGTCCACCAGCTGGACGGATACTCAATACATGACAGCATCCTTCACTCAACATAGTTTCCATCGTTTTCTTAAATTCACACACATCTTCCACCGGGACAAATGCCTGGATTGTTCCGGCAAATCCACCTCCATGTACGCGGCATGCACCCTTTCCATTCAGCGCTTTCTCAGCCACGGCCAATGCAACTGCCATGTCCTGATGTGTGATGGCTGCTGCCGGTGTAATATTCTGAAGAAGTTCCCATGAAGAACGTCCGGACTCTTTTACAAGATTTAAAAACGCCTCTTTATCTTTCCGCTCCAGTGCATCTGCTTCCTCTGCTGCTCTTCTGTCATCTGCATAGAAATGTAAAGCCCTGAGAACTGCCCTGTCTCCTGCTTCTTTTCTGACCTGTGCCAGATCTGCCAGCAGATCTTCTTCTTTGACTTCGCGAAGTACTTTTTTACCAAAATGCGCTGCCACTTTGCTCATTTCTTCCGGAATAGACGCATATTCATTGGTAAGTGCTGCATGATCCGCACCACAGTCGATGATACAAAGTGCAAGTCCCAGTCCTGTAAGATCCGCATTGATGGATCTTACTATCGGGTTTGCCGGATCTTTAAAATCAATGGCTACTGCATCTCCCACGGAAGAAGCAGTCTGATCCATCAATCCACATGGTTTCCCAAAATATTCATTTTCTGCTGCCTGACCGATTTTTGCGATTTCTACTGCATCAAACTTGTCCTGACAAAACAGATGATTTCCCGTTGTTCCAATCAGCACCTCACACGCTGCGGAGGAAGACAGTCCGGATCCAGGCAATACCGTTGATGTCACATACATATCAAAGCCTGCTACCGGATATCCTGCTTTATGAAGCTTGGCCAGCACGCCTCTTATCAGAGAAGCAGTTGTTTCTTTTTCTTCTTCCTTCACTTCCAGATCAGCAAGATCAACACTTGTCATTGGCCAGCCTTCTGACTGAAAATGCACAACACTCGTTCCGTTTAATGCGACACATGCCAGAAAATCCAGATTCACTGCTGCCGCCAGCACTCGTCCATGCTGATGATCGGTATGATTTCCACAGATTTCTGTACGCCCAGGCGCAGAACAAAGTGCGACCATCGTATCTTCTGTTGCTCCAAAGCTCTCCTTAAATCCTTCCATCACATGTATGGCTCTTTCTCTTGCTGCCTTCAGATTCTCACACCCGGTCTTCAGAAGTGACGCATCCAAATCTCCATTTTTTACCATCTGATATACTTCATTCCACTTTTTCAAAATATAGTTCCTGCCTTTCCTATATGATTTTATATGATGTTGGGGTCAAAAGCCCCAACTATGATGCCTACGGATTGTTACGTGCGTTGCACTCCCACAACCCTGGCATCATTTATATGTTAATATATTTAACATGCTTATTTTTTCAGAAAATGTTCCCGGTTCGGGTATTCCTGACGAAATGCCTGAAGTGCCGCCTCCTGTAGAAGGGCAAATTCTTTATCCATGTGCAATGCATGGGGTGCCTGAAATGCAATGGCGCTGATCTGTTCCGCGATTTTTTTCACAACTCCCTCATCCGATAACTGTCCCATTCCAAACACAAGTGAAGTAAATCCTCTTCCGTCTCTGCTGACTTCCATAAATTTCAAAAAGACATTTTTTAATTCCAGCAGAAGATTTTCTCTTAATTCTTCGTCCAAAGAATCTGCATCTGCCAGACATAATGTACTAATAATCTTTGCTGCCTGTTTTCTTCTTTGTCCGCCAAAATCTAACGATGTGCCTTCTGCCAGACATTTCAGTTCCATCAGGCTTCCTACGAATGCATCTTTTGTCGGTTTTCTCTTTCCATATCTGGCGACCCATAATTTTTTTCGGAACACATCCGCCTGCGTTAATTCATTTTCTGTATTCTGTTTTAGTAATTCCAGCCTTTTTGGCGCATCTGTCTCCTGATAAAATGTCTCGATCCATACTGCTTCCATTCACTTCTTACCTCGTCTGTCGTTTTATAAAATCTTCCACATTACTGCTGTATACCGGCTGATACTCAGAAACATAATACCTGCCTTCTTTTAACTTGTTTCGGTTCACATCTTCTCCTCGAAAAATCTCTACAGCTAGCTTCGCTATCTGCAACGCCTGATCTTCTTTATCATTATACACTGTCCCCTGCATTTCACCAGCTTTTATTGCTTCCAATGCATCATCTAATCCATCAATACCGAAAATGACCGGCCACTCTGCCTGTTCATATCCGGCTTTTCGATATGCCTCCACAGCTCCAAGTGCCATTTCATCATTGTTAGAAATGACAAGTTCAATTCCATCTTTATACTGACTGATCAGGCGGTTCATTCGGTTTTCGGCCTGTCCCCGGTTCCAATCTGCGAACTGATAACTTAATTTTTCCAGATTTACCTCTTTCTCGATCAATGTTTTTACAGAGAAATCCGTTCTGCTGATTGCATCCTGATGCCCAGCTTCTCCTTCCAACAATACATATTGTATTTCACCATCCTGATTCTTGTCTACTTCCGGATGATTTTTAATATAATCTGCCGCTATCTCTCCCTGCATCACTCCAGATTGTTCTGCGTCACAACCTACATAATACAGGTCTTCCCACTGCATCAAATCCTCCCAGACCAGTTCCCTGTTAAAGAAAATAATCGGGATGTCATTCTGTTTTGCCAGCCTGATGATCCGGGACGGAGCAGTTCTGTCTACCAGATTGACGCACAAAACATCACAACCGGCATCAATCATCCCTTCCACTATATCATTTTGATCCTGCTGATCATCATTTCCATTTTTTACAGATACGGTAATCTTCATATCTTCTGTTTCCATAGATTTCAGATTTTCTTTTAGCTTATCTGCCAATGCATTGATAAAAGGATCATCCTGTGTATATGTTACAACACCTACACGCAACACTTTATCAGATTTTATTTTTCCTGATCCACAGCCGGAAATACACAGCATCGCTACCATTACAACAACTGCACAGACACTTTTTTTTCTACATTTTTTACTCATAGGAATATAAAAACCTTTCTATTTCGTCATCTAAAAGCTTAGTATCCTGATCCATAATCTTTACTTCCGTTTCGTGGCTTTCCATTTTGTAAAGTCTGTTTTTTATTTTCTTTGCAATTTCTTCTACACTTTTATATCCTATCTCATATCCATCCAGTACGACAAGCCCTTGTGTCTTTCCGTAATCCTGAAGTGCAATTGCTTTCATACTGCTTCCGATCCCATAAATCTTCGTTCCTGCTCCCTGTTCTTGTGTTTCTTCCTGTGCTTCCTCCTGCGTTTCCTCCTGCGTTTCTTCAAACTGGTCTCCCAGTTGATCTAATGCACCGGGATCTAACACTACCAGCGTATCTACTTTTGGCTGTTCTTTCACTTTCTCGCAGACATCCTGGTCTTTTTCCTGATAATAATGCCATAGGATCTGACAGTCGGAACCTTCCAGTGCATCCGTAAGCCCGCGGACTGCACTGGCTGCCGCTTCCGTATCTTTCCTTCCCACAACAATTCCTATGGTCTGTTTTCTTGAATTTATCTGTCCGCCAATATATTTTCCCATCTCATAGTAATCTGGTGCGACTACCGAAAACTTCGATGTTGCTTCTGCGTCTTCGGTATACAGATCTTCCACGACCAAAATAACCGGAACATCTGAACATTCTTTTGTCAACATCTCTTTTGTATCTGTTCCAGGTGCAGGAAGCACAATAAATGCATCGATATGATTATTTTTCTGCTCTTCGATAGCTTCTTTTTCTGCTTCTGCATTTTCAATATCATCTGTGTTGCAAATGACCAGATGTATATGATTCTCTTTTGCCGACTGCTTCATTCCTTTGATCAGAGAATCCCATCTCTGGTCTCCGGATTCCGGAAGTATTACGGCTACTCTTTTTTCCGGCACGTTCTGAATAAAAATCTTCCACACAAAAAACAGTGCCAATACAAGAAGAACCAATTCCATAGCAAAGAATGTTATTTTATTCTTTTTCATATGCTTTCCCCCTCTGGCTGTATTTTTGCATTTCCAGCTTTTCTGCATTTTCTTTTGTGTATAGGATTGCCGGAATGTGAATAACGACTTTCGTTCCTTCATCAGGTTCACTGTAGACAGTAAGTCCGTATCCTTCACCAAACATCAGTTTAATTCGGGAATGAACATTAATCACTCCGACTCCTGACCCATGTTTTGGAACTTTGTTGTTATCTGTCAAAATATTTTCCAACACTTCTTTGCGCATTCCCATTCCATTATCTTCTATACTAATGTATATATCATTGTCTTTCTTTTCCCCAGATACTACAATTCTTCCATCATCGTCTTCATCCATATGTCCGACTCCGTAATAGATCGCATTTTCCAAAATAGGCTGGATGACCAGCTTTACAATACAGTAATTATAAAGTTCTTCCTCTATCTGAAAATCTATCTTAAATCTTTCTTTATAGCGTACCAGTTGAATATTCATATAACTACGGCTATGCTGAAGCTCATCCTTGATTGGAATAATCGTCTTGCCCCTTGACAGGCTGACTCTCAACAGTTTTGCAAGCTCAGAAATCATAATGACCGCTTCTCGATTCTTCTGTGCTTCTACCATCCAGGTAATAGATTCCAACGTATTATAAAGAAAATGTGGATTGATCTGACTCTGAAGCGCATCCAGTTCACTTTTTCTCCGCTCGTTTTGCTGACGCATAATTTCTTCCATCAACTGTTCAATCTGTTCATATGATTTCTGCACGGAATATCCAAGATGTCGCACTTCCAAAGAGCCTCCAATATAAATATCCGGTTTTTCTCCGGCTTCATAAGCCTTCACGGAAGCATCTAACTCGCGGAGCGGCTTTGATAATTTCTGGGAAATTAACCGGTTTCCCTCCAAAAGCAGCATCATCAATATAATGATCGTTGTAAAAATATAATATCTGAAGTTGTTAATATTGGCTGTCTGCACACTTTCCGGTATCACACCGATCAGTTTCCAGCCTGTATAGGAAATACTTCCGACAATAACATTTTCTTTACCGTTGCCAGACGATATCTCATAGACTCCATCCTCATATCCTGCTGCCTTAAGGCTGTTCTCTTTGAATAATTCACGGTCTATCTCTGCTCTTCTTGGATGATAGAGAAGCTCCCCGTCCCGATTGCAAACATAATAGTAAACTCCGTCCGAAGACTCATTGATCTGCTTTAAAACATTTTCAACAACAGAATATTTCATATCTACCAGAAGCACTCCGCTCCCCGGTCTATCTCCGTCGTTAATATCAACCGAACGACTGAGCGAAATGACTCGATGATACCGATAAGTTCCGTCCTGGAACAAGTTCTGTACATGAGGCATGGAAAAATGAATGTTTTCAATCGCATTTTCCGCATTCTGATACCAGTCCTGGTTTTTAATCTCTACATTTTCTTTTTCTAAAGATACCGGCTCTGAAGCAATAAGATTTCCGTCACTTCCATACAATGCCATACTCTGTATCTTATCTGAATTCGTCTCATACAGCAGACTGAACTGCTTTGCAAATTTCTGACTGGAAATATCAAATTCCTGAATAATATTGTAGTTAGCCGCATTAAAAATCTGTCTGATATCTAACAGATCAGAATTCAACCGGTCCACGCTGCTTTCGACCGTTGCTTCCGTATTCGATACAGCGGTATTATCCATTGCCAGTTTGAATCTGTGGTAAAGCAGCAATCCCATTACAGTAATTGTAATCAGTGTCGATGCCATAAGAACAGACATGATAATGGATTGTATGTTAAATCCGCCTTTTCTTTTCTTCACGCTTTCTTTTCCCCTCATATGGATTATTTCTTTAAATGTTCATTCCGATATTTCGAAGGTGACATCCCAAATCTCTTTTTAAAAACATAGCTGAAATAATTTGCATCCAGATATCCCACTTTTTCTGCAATGATATAACTCTTTTCTGTCGTATTCAGCATCATCTCTGCCGCAATATCCATCCTGTAATCGGTCAGATAAGAAATAAAAGATTTTCCCATCTCCTTTTTGAATATAGAAGAAAAATATGAATTGGAAACTCCAAGTGCTGAACACACATCGTCAAGTGTGATCTCTGACTCCATATATCTTTCTCTCACAATATTCTGAGCCTCTGTCACAAGACGTCTTGACGTACTGTTTCTGGCATTTTTCAACTGTTCGCTGATTTTCAGCGACATACCTATGATCCAGGATGTCAGTGCACTTTCATCCATCTGGGATACTTTTTGATATAAATTCGGTACATTTCCGGACATTTCATTAAAATCCAGTGAATTATTGGAGCAGAATTTAAAGTAGCCGCTTACGATCTCCATGGTAGCAAGGTTGTACTGTCCAATCGTCTTTGCATTTTTATGAAGTTTTTCAATCTCTTTTCTGGCCGCTTTCTCAATCTCTTCCTCATCGCCTACATGAATAGCACGAAATAGCTCCTGCATTCTCGCTTCTTCCTGCTGCGTCTGGATTTTCGATTCTTTTGGTACGATTTCTCCAATATTGATTGCCCGCTTTGTTCCATACAAAACTCTATAGGAAACTGCTTCCCTGGCGCCTTCATAGGATGTACTGATATCATAAAGGCCTTCACATGTCGTTCCTACTCCTGCTGTGACAACTGCTCCCATAATCCGATAGGCCCATCGACAGAACCTGTCACATTCATCGGTAATCTGAACAAGATTCTCCTCCGTGTCCACTTCCAGTACTAAAACTGTATTACCAAGATAGATAAACTCCTGACACTTCCATTTTTCTGCCAGTCTCTGCTTGATTTCCCGGTCTACCGACATGGACAAAAGCAGCGAATCCATTCCCTCCGGTACATGATTCGCCGAAGTATGAAATACAACACAGCAAAAAAGCGGTCCCTTCATATCGATCTGATATGCTGTCAGAAATCTCTTGTAATCTTCTTCACTCACTCTTCCTTCAATCAGTGAGATCAAAAAATTAGATTTTAATGCCGGGAGCGCTTCCTGGAAATAATCTTCCAGTTTCTTTACATTTAACTTCTCTTCCCGTTCTTTATCTAACGTATCTTTTAACCTTGTCAGACATTCTGATAATTCCACCGCATTGATTGGCTTTAACATATATTCCTTGATTTCAAGATGTACTGCTTCCTTCGCATATTCAAACTCATCAAAACCGGTACAGAGCATAATGTATATATTCGGATAATCCGCACGCACTCTTCTGGCCAGTTCCAGTCCATCCATATAAGGCATCTTGATATCTGTTAAAACGACATCCGGCTGAAGCTTTTCTATCAATTCTAATGCCTTCACTCCATTTGTCGCGCTTCCTACTACTTCAAACCCTAATTCATTCCAGCGGATCTTTGCTTCCATGACATCAATGACTTCTTCTTCATCATCCACAAGAATTACTTTATATCGTTCCATCTTAATCCCCTTTTTGTCCCTATTTCAAGTTTTTTATCATAAATCGGGAACTTTTAATCCCCATTCATTATATCAAACATTTCCCGGATTCTAAACAATCATTATACAACTGCCAGCGGCTTTTATAATATAGCAGGAATTTTCTTAAGACTCCTGCTATATTATAAAAGCCGCCCCTTTCATCTATAAGACGAGCAGGGCGGCTTTCACCTTTTA
The DNA here is from genome assembly GCF_000420885.1 of Dorea sp. AGR2135. Lineage (NCBI taxonomy): Bacteria > Bacillati > Bacillota > Clostridia > Lachnospirales > Lachnospiraceae > Dorea > Dorea sp. AGR2135. The sequence goes on from NZ_ATVU01000007.1 coordinate 84,273, forward strand.
TGTTTACCTGCGTAAACAGCCTTTTTTAACTATTATTTTTTCTGTACATATTTCAGACAGTCAAGTGTAACGGCTGCCAGAATAATGATACCTTCAAAGATAAACTGAAGGTTTGTATCAATACCAAGAATTGTCAGAGAGTATGTCAGAGATGTAAAGATCAATACACCAGTTACAACTCCTGAAATCTTACCGATACCACCAGTAAAGGAAACTCCACCAACTACACAGGCTGCAATAGCGTCCATATCCCAGCCCTGTCCATAAGCTGCACTACCAGATCCAACCATTCGGAGACACTCGAGCCAGGAACCAAATCCATAAAGAATACCTGCCATGATAAATGCTCCCATTGTTACTTTGAATACGGAAATACCGGATACGGTTGCTGCCTCCGGGTTTCCACCGACTGCATAAAGGTTCTTTCCAAATGTTGTCTTGTTCCAGATGAACCATACAACAACTACTGCGATGATTGCCCATAAAATAATCATTGGGAATCTTCCTGCCTTTGGAATAAAGATATTCGGAATTGCCGGATCAATTGCTCCAAAAGAAACTCCCTTTGTTGCATATGTAACAAGACCGAAGATGATCAACATGTTCGCCATTGTTGAAATGAATGGATGCATCTTAAATCTTGCCATAAAGAATCCGGCGATCATAGCAAATACGGTTGTAAGAATGATACATACACCTAATGCTAATAATGATTTTGGAATTGTTCCCATATTGGAAAAATCAAAAATGTGACCAAATACACCACCGGTGTTAATTCCGTTATGCATAATAATGGTTGCTGTAACCATACCCATACCAACCATACGTCCTACAGAAAGGTCGGTACCTGTTAAGAGGATCAGGCCTGCAACACCAAGTGCGAGGAACATTCGCGGTGAAGCCTGCTGTAAGATATTCAGGATATTCGTTGCTGTAAAGAGCTGTGTATTTTTCACAATTGGTGTAATGATACACAGTGCAATAAAGATCAGGATAATTACAATATACAGACCATTCTTATACAGGAACTGTGTCATATTGAATGTATATTTGTAATTTTCAATTTTCTGTGCCTGCTTCTGAGCAAATGTGTATTTTGACATTCTCAGAAGATCAATCAAATGGAACTTATGCATAAATGCATCATGTTTTCTGTCCTTGATTTCCTGAAGTCTGGACTCATGTGCCATCTGCGCATCATATAATTTATTCTTATATGTATACTTCTCTGCTTTGATCTCTTCCGCATCTTTCAGGCTTCCAAGTGCTTTCTTATGCTCTTCCTGAAGCTGTGTTTTAGTTTTTTCAAAGCTGCTGTTTTCTGCTTTCTTCTCAGCTTCACAGCTCTTGACAACAATGTCATAGTATTCACTGCTGTAATGCTTGGAAAGATACCCTTCTGCATCTGCAATCAACTTTGTAATCTGCTCTTTATTTGCAGCCTCTGTTGCTTTTGCTTTCTCCAGTTGTTTTTTGCTTTCCTCAATAATCTTGTTCTGCTGCTCTTTTGTTAAATTCTTATTCTCTTTTGCAATTGCAATCTGATTTTTTAAACTATTGACTTTGTCAGATCCTTCTACACGAAGTGCATCGATCTGAGCCTGTATCTTACCAACATATTCGTCAATCGGCTTTAAAAGCTTTGCTTCTTCTTCAGCCGAAATAATTACGTTGTTCTCTGCCATATCTAATACTCCTCTCTGTTACAAATATTTCGCACTGAGTCTCAATAATTCTTCCTGATCTGTCTCTTTTGTATTTACGATTCCGGCCAGACGTCCATTTGACATAACGCCTATTCGATTCGTAATTCCAAGAATTTCAGGCATCTCTGAAGAAACTACAATAATTGTCTTTCCTTGCTTTGCCATATTGATAATCAGTTCATAAATCTCGTATTTTGCACCTACATCAATTCCTCGGGTCGGATCATCCATCATGAATACGCTCGGTGAGCGCTCCAGCCATTTACCGAAGATAACTTTCTGCTGATTTCCTCCGGAAAGGCTTGTGATCATGTCATCCGGTCCCATACATTTTGTATGCATGATTCTGATCTCTTCTGCGGTCGCACGTACCATTCTGTCATGAGACAATGCAACGCCGCTCTTATAATGGCTCATATTGGCAATGGTAGTATTAAATGTAATATCACCTTTTAAGAACAGACCATTGGCTTTTCTTTCCTCTGTAATCAGAGCAAATCCATGATCCATTGCATCTTTCGGGGAGGAAAAGTTCATAACTTTTCCATCATAAATTACATTTCCTTCTGCTCTTGTACGTATTCCAAAAATCGTTTCCAGAAGTTCCGTACGTCCGGCTCCTACCAGACCATAAAATCCGAATATCTCTCCTTTTCTGATATCAAAGGATACATTCTGAATCTTTGGTGCATATTTTGTTGAAATATTTTGTACAGAGAGAATTTTCTCTCCCGGTTCATTATCTACAGGTGGAAATCTATTATCCAATGAACGGCCAACCATCGCTGCGATCAGCTCATTCATATCGGTATCTTTACTATCTTTAGTCATAACAAGACTTCCATCTCGAAGTACTGATATTTCATCACAAATTTCAAAAATCTCGTCCATCTTGTGTGAAATATAAATCAGTGAAATTCCCTGTGCTTTCAACTGACGCATCATTTTGAAAAGCTTTTCTACCTCTGGTGCTGTAAGTGATGATGTTGGCTCATCTAATACAATCACCTTAGAATGATATGAAATTGCTTTCGCGATTTCACACATCTGGCGCTGTGACACAGACATTTTCTTCATTGGCTGAGTCAGGTTCACAGTTATTCCAAGTTGACGGAACAGATTTGATGTTTCCTTTTTCATTCTTGCTTCATCAACAACTCCAAAAGAGTTTTTTGGATATCGACCAAGAAACATATTGTCGATAACACTTCTCTCCAGACACTGGTTCAATTCCTGGTGTACCATCGCTACGCCATTTTCCAGTGCATCTTTCGGCCCAGAAAAATTCACTTCCCGGCCATCTAATATAATTGTCCCCTCATCTTTCTGATAGGTTCCAAAGAGACATTTCATCATTGTCGATTTTCCGGCACCATTTTCACCCATAAGTCCCATAATGGTTCCAGGTTTGACATTCAGGTCAATATGTTTTAGAACCTTATTTCTGCCGAATGACTTACTCATACCTTTAATCGATAAGATGTATTTATTCTTATCCTCTGTCATAGCCCTGCTTCCTTTTCTTAGCGAAAGAAGGGTATCATCTCTGACACCCCTCTTTGTTTCATTAATTTACTGATAATCAATCTCTTATTATTTAAGAAGTGATGTATAAGATGATGCATTGTCTGTTTTAACCATGTTAATTGCAAATGCATCGTACTCGCTTGGATTTCCAAGACGGTTTGTGATGTTAGACTCTGTCTGTCCATCTCCACCGATGTAATCAACTGTCAGGTTCAGAAGATCATCATAATTCTCAAGCAGTGGCTGATATGTTGAGCTCAGGAAGTTATCTGATGCATTGTAAATGTCAAGCCATACTTTCTTAGATGGACTCTTAGAAGAATCAAGCTGTTTGGAAACTTTGTCGTAAACCTTTGTTGAATCTGTAAAGTCTTTGTAGTTGTCAGCTGTTACAGCTACGTTTAATGCGTAGTATGATCTGTCCTCTTCACTGTATCTGTAGTCTTCACCTTCTGTCAGGCAGTTACCAGCATCATCTGCTGTACCGATACCTGTATCAACATCGACTCCGTCAAGCGCGTTACGAAGAACTCTCAGTGTCAGGTAAGCCTGTACATCTGCATGCTGTGAAATTGTTCCGCCGTATCCTTCAGCAATTGCTGCTACAGCATCACTGTTAGCATCATATCCGAATGTAGGAACTTTGTTGTCTTTTGCCCAAGCGTTGAACATTGACATTCCCATACCGTCATTGTTAGAAACAACAACATCGATCTGCTCTCCGAAAGAAGCTGACCATGTTCCGATTGCGTTACCAGCTGTTGCTGCATCCCATGTAGCTCCTGCTGAGTTCTTCATCTCCTGAGAAGCAAGCTCACGAATTGTATATGTCTTTCCATTTACATCAAGAGTTGCATCTTTAACAACTTTTGCTTTTCCGTCTACGTTAGTTCCTGCTGGTGTAGAATCAACTTCACCGTTTGCATCAATACCTGTTCCAAGAGCAGAACGAACACCACGTGTACGAGCGATAGAATCGTTATGTCCGATATCACCAATTGCAAGTACATATCCGATTACTCCGTCACCGTTTCTGTCAATCTTGTCTGCATTCGCTTTGATGTAGTCAACAACCATCTGTCCCTGCAGTTCAGCTCCCTGGTTAGCATCAAATCCTACATAGTATGTATCATCATTGAAGTTCAGAGCCTCTTTGTCAAGTTCTCCCGTAGAACTGTTAGATGGCTGACGGTTGAACCAGCAAAGCGGTTTGTCTGCATTTGCCACGGAACTGTCTGATGATCCTGATGATTTAGAATCTCCTGAGGATCCACCACAACCTGCAAGTGATAACGCAAGTGTAGCTGTCATAATTGCTGCTAATACTCTTCTTTTTTTCATTTTGTTTCCTCCCATTTGTTCATTTTGCTTCAATTTTCCTTGAACCAATTAACTAATTCCATTATAATCACTATGATCTGTTTAGAACATAGAATATTTTTGTATTTATTATCAAATTTCTATGGTAATCAGTGATTTTTTTATGCATTTTCCTTATATCTACTTTTTTCGGCATATTCATCGCAACACCCGAATCTGCACATTTAAAACAAATCTACTGTTTTCATTCATGCGAAAAGAGCTTCACACACAACTTTCCAGGCTGTGTATGAAGCTCTTTATATTGTATTCTCTTCTATAATTTTATTCGATCACTCCACCGTTGGCCTCGATCAATCCATTAATATAAGCTGTTCCAAGTGCACGGTCATATAATCCGTAACCTGGTTTTCCTGTTTCTCCCCAAATCATACGTCCGTGATCCGGGCGGAAATATCCGTCAAATCCAGTCTCTACCAATGCTTTCACAATTGCATTCATATCAAGCGAGCCATTCTGTGTCAGATGTCCAGACTCTTCAAATGATGTATCCGGAAGGATCTTTACATTTCGGATATGCATAAATCCGATTCGTTTCATTGCAGAATATTTGCGTACCATAGCCGGGATATCATTTTTCGGTGAACTTCCCAGGGATCCTGTACACAGACACAAGCTGTTAGCCGGGCTGTCCACAATAGAAAGATATCGATCCAGATTCTCCTCGCATGTGATCACTCTTGGAAGTCCAAAAATCGGATACGGAGGATCATCCGGATGAAGCGCCATGACAACACCGCACTCTTCCGCTACCGGAATGACACGTTTCAGGAAATATTCAATGTTTTCCCAAAGTCCTTTTTCTCCTATTTCCCCATAGGCACGAATCAATTCACGGACTTCATCCTGTGTATAGCTGGAATCCCAGCCCGGAAGATGAATATCGTCTTTTAGTGGATCCAGACCTTTCATCTGTTCCCAGTACATTACAAGACTTGTGGAACCATCTTCTGCTTCTTTGTCAAGCTGTGTTCTTGTCCAGTCAAATACCGGCATAAAATTATATGTCACACATTTAATCCCGTATTTTGCGCATCTGCGGATAGACTCGCAATAATTCTCAATGTGACGGTCTCTTCCCGGTCTTCCAAGTTTGATTTCTTCCGTTACCGGAATGGATTCTACAACATCAAAAATTAATCCATGCTCCCGGCATTCATCTACCAGATGTTTGATACTTTCTTCCGGCCATACTTCTCCCGGTTTTACATCATAGACAGCGGAAACGATGGAACGCATTCCCGGAATCTGACGAATCTTATCTAATGTTACCGGATCACTGTCTCCGTACCAACGAAATGAACTCTTCATTGAATTTTCCTCCTATTCAAGAATGCACGTCATGCAATTGCATGACATACTTCTACCTTTTACAACTTCACTTTTACAACAATCTTCTTCACCGGACACGGACCATTCTTTGTCATACGTCTCGGCGCATGTCCGTCTTCCGGCGGAACAATGGCAAAATCTCCGGCCTTCAGGATTACAGAGCCTGCATCGTCTGGCTCATTGTAGAAAATCAGGTCTCTTTCTGCATCGTAGTCCATAGAAGGTGTCAGATTTTTCACCGGCTCATATCCAAAGCATTCTTCTCCTTCTACCACATACTGTACATCAAAATATTCCAGATGACTTTCAAATGCACATTCTTCTACAGTCATAGTTGTATAGCTCTGCACACTTGCATAAACTTCATCTCCATCAATCTCTGTTCTTCCGATCGGAAGTGATGCAAGATCTGTTTCTCTTAAAAATGTAAATGCTTTTTTAAACTTATCACTGAGGTAATCATACTTCTCAGCTAATGTAATATTCGTTGTTAACATTTATTTCCTCCTGCAGTGTTTACTGCTTCTTTGTCATATTCATGATTTCATCGTATAGTCCCCATGCTGCATTCTTATCATAAGAATACACGAGAAGTACATCTAACATATACGGGGACACCTTCAAATCCAGAAGTTTCCCTGCGAATGCCATAGCCGCAATCTCAGAAAGACAGGAAATCGTAGATTTATTGGAAAACGGTTTTCTCCAGAGTTCTACCCTTTCTGTTCTTGTATAGATTTCTTTCACGTGCTGCTCCTCTACTGCATGAAATAATTCATGAGCAAGCAATGTATTGGTAAGATTTTCTCTGCGAAGCAGATCGCATCCACATTCTTCTTCCAATTTTGAAGCTTTATCCACACAATCCGTAAAAATAGTGATCTCATCCGGTTCTACAAATTGAGCAAAGAGTACCAGACCGCCTCCTACCGGGACTTTTGGAGTTTTTACTTTCATCCCAAGTTTTTCAGCTAATTCTCCCGGATTTCTCGTTCCATACTGCCTCGCGATTTTTTCAGCCCACTCTCGACCGCAATCATTCGCTTTGTGCGTATACTGCATTTTCTTCTCGTTACTGAACCTTCCCTCTAAAGGCTCTCTGCTAAATGCATATTTTCCCCAGTCTTCCTCTGTCAAAGCCCCCAGTTTCTCTATCATTTCCGGAAACGGAACTTTGGTATATTCCGGCATAGAAAAGGCAGTACCCTTTCCTGAAAATGCGTCTATAAGTCTGTTCCACTTTTCCTGTCTTCCCATATATTTTATACCTCTGCATCCTTAGATGCCACGGATCATGATTGATCTATAAACTGTTCTTTGCTCCTACGATGATGACATCATCACCTGGATCTATCATCTGCATTTCCACTTCCATCAGCATCATGATCTTATCAAGGTCTACAGAACCTGAAAAATCCATGACACGCGCACCGGCACAAATGTAATAGTCCGGGCGAAGGATTGCGTCCTGCTGATAAATTGCAAGCTCTTCCCATAACTGAGATACGATATTACGATAGCTTCCGGCTTTACAAAGAATTGCTTTTCCGTCATTTCTCTGAACCTTGATAAATCCTTTTTTATCCAGAATACGAACCGGATGTTTTCCTTTTCCTTCTATAGCAAATACATAGAAGTTCTTTGTTGCACATTCTTCATTTACTTCTGACAGAGCAACCTTCAAGTCTTCAGCCGCCAGTTCTCTTGCTTCCTTAGCTGTACACTCTTTTAAGAGGTCCGTTGTCTTAACTTCTGTTGATCCAAGGGCAATGGCTGTCAGTTTTGATGTCTGCGGATCGATTTCAATATGTACATCTACGCTGTCTGCTGCCGCACCACTTTCTACAGCCTTATCAATTGCCTCAGCTTTGATGGAGCGGATATCTTCCGGTGTCGGGTTCGGAACAACACGTTCTACAACGTCTCGTACCATTGCAAGCGCAACTCCGATAGAAGAAATAACTTCTGCATTGTCCGGGATTGAGTAGCGCAGTCCCATTTTATCAGAACAGAATCCGATAAGAGCCGCTGCTCCTCCACCAACTCCGACCAGACTGATCTGGTCTTTTTCCAGACGGTATTTGTCAGCCAGATTCATAATGATCGGCTCAATCTTTTCGTAAGCCTTTGTCAGGATCTGAGTTGCAACTTCTTCTACAGTTTTTCCCATGTAATCTGCCAGCGGCTGCATTGCCTTTCTTGCTGCATTTGCATTTCCATATGCAAAATATTCCGGCTTAATAAGACCAAGCACATTGGCTGCGCATGTATTCGTAATGGTGATACGTTTTCCATTCTTTAATTCGATCGCAACATAGTCCTCCGGATCTCCTTCTTTCGGGCTGAAGAATACAACTTTCGGATCTACGATTTCTTCTTCTGGTGTAAATACTGCATAATCAAGACCTGCAATATGCGCGGAACGTGGTCCTACATCTTTTACTCCGTTCTTATCTGCACGAACCATACTTCCTCCGGCAACACCGAGAACTCGTACATCTAAGCTGCTGATATATGTACGATGTCCTCCAACCACAGAATAGTCGATAGCAGGTCGTCCATCTTTGATAACACCGATATTGGTCGTTGTTCCACCTACTTCAAAGTATACGCCATTAGAAGCACGCAGATACATCAGACTTCCCATAACAGATGCAGCCGGACCGGATAACATGGTCAGTACCGGACGTTTTTTCATCTCACTGATCTCCATAACTCCGCCGTCACCACGCATGATCATCAGCGGAACTTCAACACCTGCACTCTTAACACTTTGCTCTGTAGAGTTTGCAGTGTTAAGCATTTTCGGAAGAATAGACGCATTGATCGCTGCTGTACGGGTACGTCTTGTCAGTCCGTAAAGTTTTGTGATCTCACTGGCTGCTGTTGCTTCAAGTCCCATGTCTTTTACAATCTTGCAGATGCCAGTCTCATTTTCCATATCATCTACGCCGAAAGACTCACTGGCAACGATAACCTCTGCGCCATCTCCAACCAAAGATTTAATCGTATCTGTCACAGCCTGGCCGGACAGTTTTTCATCACAGATGTAACGATTCTTAAGACGGATAAAACGTCCGGACCCAAGATTGATGTCTTTCATATTTGTCTGAGCTTTTGCAATGAGTCCGCCGATTCCTTTCGGGCCGACACCAACAACACCAACCTTTGCAACGTCACCTTCAATCAAGGCATTAGTTGCCTGGGTCGTAGAATGTGCTACGAAAATGACATCTTTCGGGTCAATATTATTTTCCCGCAGACAATTCTGAAATGCTGCTACAACACCGGCTGCTACGCCTGCTTTATCATCGTGAGTTGTCTTTACAGAAGATTTTCCAATTATTTCATGTGTGGCATTGTCAATGGCAACCGCTTTTGTATGCGTTCCACCTACGTCAATACCCATACGTACTTTTCTATCGCTCATTTTTTACGCCCTCCTTAACCGAACATAACATATGTGATTGCCTGCATAATGATACATACAAGCCATGCATATGGCAGTGTCATCTTCAGATGTTCTCTTGTGGATACTTTTGAGTAGCTTACTCCCCATGCAATCCAGCTCTGTGTCATACAGATTGATACATTCATTGTAATAGAAGGAATGGCCATCAGTGCATACAGATATGATGTTGAGAATCCGATTCCTTTCAGGATTCCAAGTGTTGCAGCTCCGCAGCCGAACAGTGTAAATGGTCCACGGAACAGTCCAAGTGGCGCAAGAATTGCAAATACAATGCTGATAACCAGTGTATTATTCGGAATAATATTTCCAAGAAGTGCATTAAAATATGGCACGCAAAGCTCTGCCGCTTTGTTGAACATTGGAATCATAAGCAGGAATCCTACCAGCGGTGCAGTGTCAACAACACCATCATAGAAATCCTTATTCAGTACACGGCATGCACCGCGAAATGATGTCAGTTTCTTACATACGAATAATGCGTAGAAACTTCCAATTGTAAATCCAAGAATGATCGGTACATTAAATACTACAAGAAGTACAACCGGAATGATCGGTGCGATCAGAGCAATTGTCGGAACATATCCCGGGCGGGCTTTTCTTGCTGCAGATGCGCTCCATGCATGAACGGTTTTCTTCTTTCCAAGTGTCACAACACACATAACAATTACTACAAGAAGCTGTACTGCAACTCCGATGATCGCCCAGTGAAGACGTGCAGGATCATCATAAGTGATGAGCTGTTTTCCATCTTCTCCAAGGAAGAATCCGAGGAACTGTCCGGTAAGTACCGGATTTAAATACATTCCGGCTCCGACACTCATCATGAAGGATCCGATGGAAAGTGTCTTAGGAATCCCAAGACTCATAAGGATTGGAAGAATGATCACTCCAATCGCTACAACGGCACCTGCGCCAAATAATGTTGAAAAGATTGCTGTTGTAACTGTAGAAAGTAATACACAGATGATAACCGGTTTGTCTCCACCAAGCTCAACCGCTTTACGGATCAGTGCATCTGCAATACCTGTCTGAAGAAGAACACGTCCAAACCATGCACCAAATACAACATTTACAAGTACATTTCCCCAGCCTTCCGGACCGGACTGGAAAACTTTTGTAATTGCATCAACAACACTGATATCCGTGATTCCCGGATAAGAACCAATAAATTCCGGATTTGTCGCAAATGTATTTCCAATAAGTGGAAGCACTGTCCAAATAATTGCCATAATCAGCATACCCATCATCAGGTTACCGCCACGCACTGCGTATACAGCCAACCCTACAAATGAGATGAGCAGCAGGATTCCAATAATATATTCCATGATATTTCCTCCTGTATCAAAGATTCTTTATGATTTCTATAACCTCTTTTAAATTCGAAACTTTCGCATCCCACAGACCTTCTTCTTTCTCAGGTGCCGGGGACAGATCTGGGATTACAATCGCTTTGCAGCCAGCATTTTTTGCAGCCTTCAGACCATTTGGGCTGTCTTCCAGAACAAGACATTTCTCTGTCGGAACTCCCAGCGCCTCTGCCGCAGCTATGAAGATATCACCTGCAGGCTTCGCTGCCTTCACTTCATCACCGCACACCGATGCACTGAAATATTCTGTTACATTTGCCATATCCAGATAACCCATCGCTTTCTTGCGGTTTGTCGAGGTTGCGAGCGCCGCCGGAATATTTTCTCTTTTCAAATACTCCAACAACTCCACCAGCCCTTTCTTTACCGGAAGCCCATTCTTATCGATCCATTCTTTTGCATATACCGTCCGAAGCGTAAATGCTTCATCATATAACTCTTCACTTCCAAATGCTTCTTTGAAATGTCTTCGCTTTTCTTTTTCTCCGGTTCCACGAAAAGACGCGATCAATTCATCTTTCATATGAAGGCCAAGCTTTTTTCCTGCATATTTCCAGCCTTCGTATCCGATTCTTTCCGTATCGAACATAAGCCCGTCCATATCAAAAAGTACTCCCTGAATCATTGTTTCTTCCTATTCTATATTTCCTAATTATTATTACATCTTCAGAACAGATTCCCACACTTCTTCAACAACCGGGATTCCCTGTTCTTTGTTCTCTTTGATGTTCTTAAGCTCCAACTCTCCCGGATAAAGAACTTCTCCGTCCTCTTTGATCGGCTCAGAAGATTTCACATCTGCAAGAATCTCATCTACAATTGCATCTGTCTGCTCCACTGTGTTGAACTTTGTAGGATCTACTGCAATCATAATCTGAGTAAGTCCAATCTCGTCACCGAATGTTCCGATTTTTGATACAGAGTTTCCATCTGTAAGAACTGTTGCGATCAGATCCAGCACGATGGAAAGTCCACTCCCCTTCCAGTATCCCATCGGAAGCACACGCCATGTCTTCTCGATTTCTGAAGGGTCTGTTGTGAGTTCTCCCTTTGTATCATATCCTCCTGGCACCGGAAGTTTCAGTCCTTTCAGACGGCAATCTTCAATCTTTCCATAAGAAAACTGAGATACAGCACAGTCGATCATTGCATGTTCCCCATTAGAACGAGGCACTGCCATGATCAACGGGTTATTTCCGATCTTGCGGTTCAGTCCACCCCATGCAGGCATGTTCGGCATTGTATTAGACCAGCAGATTCCGATACAACCATGATCTGCTGCAAGCCAGCCATATGTACCACCACGCATCCAGTGGTTATTATTTCCAAGAGCTACACAACCAATTCCATTCTCCTTCGCAAGCTCGCATGCACGATCCATTGCACGTTTTGCATTCAGAGGTCCAAATCCACGATGTCCATCCCAACGTTCAATCGCTCCCATCTTCATCTCACAAGTTGCTCTTGCATTCGGATCAATCTCACCTTTCTCCAGGTAGCTGACAACTCTTGGAAAACGGTTCAGTCCGTGGGAGTATACACCAGCCAGACTGTTCTGTGCGAAAATGATTGCCGCATTCTCGGCATCTTCATGAGTGAATCCTTTTTTCTCTAATACTCTTGCAAACTCCTGCACCATTACATCATATTGAACTCTCATATGAATCTCCTTTCAATTTCGAGAAAATATTATTGAAAATATATAGAAGCGCTTTCTTTACTTTTCATTATATTTATTTCACTTGTTTTGTCAATTTCACGCTTGTATTTTTATTTTTTTCGGCATTATGCTCAAATCCTAGCATTTATTTTAGTACAAAATAACGATTATTTTTTAACAATCTTTCATATTTTATGCAAGCGTTTTCAGTTTATTGAAGATTATGAAGAAAAAAAAGCAGAGGTACTTTCAGTTTTTCTTTCTGAAAATCCTTCTGCTTTTCATAGCTCTATCTGCAATCTTTCACCTATATCGTCTTTTTTTGTTGTCTTATGTCAGCTTATGTTGTCTTTCCTTCCACCAATTCCGGCTGGATCACACAGGAAGAGTACACATCCGTCTGTTCAATCAAACTTGTAAGGAGCTGCACGCTCATCATCGCAACCATCTCCGGCTTATTGTCAATAGTCGTAAGACGTGGTTCACAGATTCTTGCATATTCTGAATTATTGTACCCGGTAACCGCTACATCTTCCGGTACTCGAAGCCCGGCACGCAATGCCGCTTTCACCGCTCCCGTTGCTGTAATGTCTTCTCCACAGACAATGGCTGTAAATTTCTTATTCTCGGCAATCAGTTTTTCAACCGCTTCGATTCCTCCACCGATACTTCTGTCCGTATCGATCACATATTGCTTCGCGTCACTCACACCGTGACTTTCCAATGCTTTTATAAACCCTTCACTTTTTAACCTGGCACTGACCGTATCCATATCCTTTAGATAGTACATATCAAGGTGCCCTCTTTTTAGCAGATGTTCCACTGCCAGAGAAACGCCATACCGGTCATCAACTAAGACAGAATAGGAATTCGGCAGTTCCAGTTTTCCATTCGCAAGCACTACCGGTGTATTCTTGATCATATTTCCAATTTCATCTTTTTTGCAAAGTGTATTAAAAATTGAACCGACCAGTACGATTCCGTCTACTTTTTTCTCAAGCATTGTCTTTAAATACTTGGCTGTCTCTTCCAACTCACCACCCGTATTACAGATTGCGACCTCGTACCCTCTGTGGCTAAACTCCCGTTCAATTGTATAAACAGTTCTCGCATAATGCGGCACGCGGATATCCACAGTCAGTACTGCAACCGTCTTCATTGTTTTACTTACCATACCACGCGCAATCGCACTGGGCGTATAATCATGCTTGTCCAATATTGCTTCTACTTTTTTTCTTGTAGCAGCATTCACATTCCCTTTGTTATTCATAACACGAGAAACCGTTGATATAGAAACTCCGGCTTCTTTTGCTATATCATATATATTCATCTTTTTCCTCTTTTCACTGCTTTGCATTGCATACCAAGCTCTTATGAAAGCGCTTTTATACTATGAGGATACGTGATTTCAAAGGGATTTGTCAAGAGATTATTGATGAAAGTAATTTTTCAAATTAATTTCGCTATAACACACTAGTCATAAAATCCAAGAACGTCCATGCCGTCTCACTTTTACAACCGTTTTATTCTTACCTCAACTGTAAAATCAATGAATAGAGCAAAAAATGAGACAATCTCATTTTTCAATTACAAAAGAGAGGAGCATTTATATGCCAAAACCAAAGACAGCCACCGGAGAAAAGAACTTAATCAGTAAAAGACTCATCGAGCTTCGTGAGAAAAACCATATGTCCCAGCGGATGCTTGCCCATCAGCTTCAACTGCGCGGCTATGATATGGACAAAAATGTAATTACAAGAATTGAAACAAATAAGCGCTTTGTTACTGATGTTGAAATCAAAGCATTTTCTGAAGTTTTCGAAATATCTTATGAATATCTCATTGATGGGAAAGAAAAGTAATGCGAGTGGCTTCGCATTACTTTTCTTTCCTATCCTATCATATCCACTTTCAAAAATCGTATATCTCACACTTCTAATTTTCTTGTCGCCTTCCCTGTATGATTAAAATATTTTCAAGAATGCCCAGTTTTTCCTTTCGCGGCTTCAACGGCTGCTTGTACGGCAGAAAATCCAGCACCATAGCTGTCCAGCAGGCATAAGCATATACCTTTCCTCCTGCCGGAACATCCCGTTTGATCATCATTGCCCCACAGTCTCCACAAACCACAAGTCCAGATAGTGGATATACCTTTTCCTCGTTCGGAGAAGTCCTTGTATCTATCCCTAATAATCTCTGCACCAGAGTTCCAGTGTATACTTCATTTCCAAGGATTCTTTTTACCGACATGGTGCTCCATTCTGCCTGTTCGTGTGTTTTAAAATTATCCTGAATCCTTATTCCAAGACTGTGCTTGTATTCCATTGGTGAAAGAACACCCTGTTTGTTCCATGCATTGGCAATTGCTGTCTGGCTCATACCTGATAATTTCATGCGGTAAATTTCTTTGACGATACCTGTCGCATATACATCTATCACCAGTTTGTTTTTATTATCTGAATCTTTCTGGCTTCTTATTTTGATAGAAATGTCACGGCAATATGCATCGTTAATGAGATTCTTGAAGGGAATCACGATTTCGTCTGCCTGACTTTTTCCTTCCAGGTTGTCATAATAATCATTGACCGCAATAAACCGCACGCCAAGTGCCGGAAATAATCTTTCGATATATTTTCCGGCATCAATATACTCACGGCCAAAACGGGAAAGGTCTTTTACAACGACACAATCCACAATTCCTTTTTTGATATCTTCCAGCATCATCTGAAATGCTGGACGTTCAAAATTAGAACCGCTGTAACCGTCATCCACCCGTTCTGATACAACAACTATATCCTTTTTATCTTTTAGGAAATTTTTTATCAGATCTTTCTGATTTGAGATACTGTTGCTTTCACGCTTTCCAGCAGTAGCAACATCGCCATCTTCTTTCGATAAACGAACATAAATGACTGCATGATAAATTTTCTTTGAATTGTTAATTTGATTCATCTTCATCCTCCTTAGTTTTACCTTTCCATCAACATTGGTAAAACCCAGAGGGTGAGTCGATTTTGTCCTGATATGAATGAGGAGTCCTGAATTCCTCGTCTCCATATTAACATAACTCTTCAGATTTTACCCTCACTTTTTATACAGAAAGCAAAAGTTCCTCAAATGCATCTTCAAAAGATACTCCATTGTTTGCAAACCTTATTTTTCGGATATCCTTCAATTCCTTCAGATCCATATCATCAAAATCCGTTTCCAGGCTCTGGCAGTTCATAGTTTTACCAGTTACAGACTTCTCAGGTTCTGCAAGTGTATCGCATCTCATACATATCATCGCATCACCAGCCTGCCAGCTGGCTTCGGTCAGTGCTTTTTCGCAGCATTACGGACGGAACTAAAAATCTTTGTTTTGTCTTATAATCCTATAGCGGCATCTTCCTCGTACTCTCTGCATGAAATGTCACGTCAGTTATGATTGGATATTCAGTTATCATGGTTCATTTTAGGAAGTCCTTTAACTTCCTCTAATTACTAAAGTCAAATGACTTTGGCAGATGCAAAAGATTTTGAAAAATTTTTTCAAAAAATTTATTCATATACATTTCACGCATCTTATTAAGAGTGGATTTCAGCTTGTATGACAGCATCTGTCTGGAAATACCCATGATCTCTGCCATCTGTGTCTGAGTCTTGTTTTCAAAGAAAATGCCATAAATAATCATGCGTTCCTCTGAGTTCAGCTGATTGATCACTTTGTGAATATCCTGCTGTTCCATTTTTGTCAGTACACAATGCTCCACATCACAGTTCAGATCTGGAAAATCCTCTATCATGAAGCCTTCTCCATCAATATTTACGTAATACTTTCCTTCATAAAAATATAGGTGTTCAATATACATGTCCGTTCCTCCTGAATTTGAAATCTTGTTGTTCGTTTCAAATTCGGAAGGAGGACCTTTGTTTAGGATCATGCCTGCTCCGCCTTCATCCTGCCGGGACACACCCGCAGTTATTGGCTGATAAATTCAGGCACGAAAAAAGCCCCAGTAGTTTTTCTTAACTACTGAGGCTTCTGTCTCTTTCTTGTATTCAGTTATCTATGCCTGCTTTCATCAGCATAATCAGTTTCAGATATTAGCCTAATAACATCCAACATACTGATTTTCTGCATCATACCTGTACCAATAGCAAAATAGCGTGTCAGTAAAAATTTCTTTTCCCTCTAATACGGTTCTCTATATATACATGGCCCACAGATTCCGAACCTGACCATGCAGCTGTGCATACGTCCAGTGTTTCTCACTGTTAGTCCGGCTGTTGGGATCATTGATTGTAAAACCTTCGCTGTCATATCCTGTGAGCGTCATAAAATGACCGGAATCCGTAAAGTCTCCGGGACCCACATTGACGATGATCGGGCAGCCCTCATCCAGCTTTGATTTAATCCTGTCTTCATCCATCGGTACTTCTGTTGCATGAACACCGTAATGCTCACATCCTTCACTGATCAGTGTCCAACTGCTTCCAGAGTCAGGGATACTGTAGCCGGCACTTTCCGCATATTCAGCTACAGTTGCTGGGTTCACCGTCTTATCCCCCGTCAGATATAAGACTACCATCGCCAAATTTGTCGGACCACAGCCTGTATAGCCAAGAAGACCTCCACTGTACTGTTCGTACCCCCAGCGCTCATCCCACTGCATCAAAAGCGGCACCGTATCGGCTTTTACTTCTTTTGACAGATTGATTTTCTGCTTTTTGTCTTTCATTTCCAGATAATCGTATACAAAATCGATCGTCTCACTGTTTTTTTTCGCCATTTCTTTAAGCCGTTCCGGATATTCGTCACTTTTCTCGATTTTCTGCAGCTTGTCCTGCTCTGTCATATTTCTATCGAAGAATACTCCTTCCTTATCCTTTGTTTTGTCTGCTGCGTTCTGCGCAGTGCCTCCCTGACCGCTATAGGTCTGTTCTATCATCTCATTCTGACCATTCTCCCATATACCGATGAGTGACATTGCACTTCGAACCACTCCAACGCCAAGAAAGAGTAGCATCAGTATACAGGCACAGATTTTCAAGCGTTTTTTCCGTTTTCTTCGTTTTCTGCGTCTATATATCTGTCTTTTTCTTGCTTCTGTCATTGATTCTTTCATCAAAAAACCTCCTGCTGTACTGCATAGTCACAGTATAGCAGGCGGTTTTCGCCATCCTGTCACAAAGATGTGTCAAAGTTGTCAAATCATCCTAATGCATTGCCATCTATCTTGCAACGCCAAATTTCTCTGCATCACATTTCACTGTATCTAATACAGCCAGATATACACTTCAAAATAGCCATCCTTCATCTTTACCTGTCTTTCATCATAGTAACATTGTAATTCCAGATGCAGCAACTGATCTTTCGTATCACAGGTAAAACCATACCAGGACTCCCCACTCATACTAAGCAGGTTCTGCCCGATATGCATCTCTTCCAGCACATTGGGAGATCTAAACTGCATACTTTCGCCATACAGCTTCGTGTAAGTATCCGCCACAGCCTCACACCACGTTTCATCCGGGCTTATCCTCCATGTACTGTAAGTGATGAAAACTGGCATTCCCGTCAATGCATCCACTGCGATCTGCAGATCGCACAGGTCCAGATGTGCATAACAAAACCATAAGGACAACTGCTGGTCATCCGGTGACACTAGAAATTCCATGTCCTCATCGATCACAGGCGCGGTATCTGCATCCGCTGTCCATCCCACGTCAGCTGTTCCTGCACTCGGTGCATCTGTAGCCATGTTTGGAGATATATATTCTGCCTCACTAAGGTCAATCCCCATATCTTCCAGCCTGGATGCATAGACTTCTATAAACTTTATGACTTTCGCCTGCACTTGGGTCGCAGACAATTCCGTATCCAGCGGATCCCGGATTCCTAAGTACCTTTCTTTCTCAAACATACTCATCTGCTCCGCAAATGCCGCCAGTTTTGGCAGTCTTTTCTCCGTGTCCATCGTATAGGTATATGGCGATACATCCCCATTTTCTACCTTACCCGTCTGCGTTGCCAGACGATCCGCTTTTGCATCCAGCATAAACTCCGGTACAAAGGTGCCGGTCAACGCGATCAAAAGTGCCATTATCAGTGTCAGCCAAGCATACAAAACTTTAATCAGTCTCTTCTTCATCGTCCGTCTCCTTCTGCAACACTAATATCACACTGGTTCCCTGATCCGGTTGACTCCTATAGGAAAGCTTGGTATGGTGCAACTGTGCAATTTTTACAGACAACGCCAGTCCCAGACCTGCACCATGTTCTTTACGTGACCTGGATTTATCTACCATATAAAAAGCCTCTGTGATCTTTTCAAGATCTTCCGTAGGAATGCCACGTCCACGGTCGGTGATCGTGATTTTGTACTGCTCGTTCTCACAGCTGCCTTGTACAAACACAACATCTGTACCGGATTTTAAGGCATTATCCATCAGATTTAATAAAAGCGTTTTGAAAAGATCGTATTCTAAACGCACCCATGCTTCTTCTGTCTGCAGTTTTATCTGGACCTTTCGTTTTTCTGCTGCCGGCGTGATAGTCTCCACCGCATCTGCCATGACTTCATCAATCCGTGCCTCTTCCAGCTGAAAATCTGACCGCGACAACGTGACCAGTTCCATCAGTTTAAATGAAAGAGCTTCCAGCCGCATACCTTCATTCATAATGATTCCCGCCAGCTGATGCACATCTTCCGGCGGCAACGTTTTCTGGTACAGCGTGTCTGCATAACCGATAATCGATGTCATCGGTGTTTTTAACTCATGGGCAAAATTGGCTGTAAAATCCTCCTGCCGTCTGGCCGCATCCTCCAGCTCCGCAATCTTTTTTTCTATGGTCTTTGCCATATAGTTAAAAGTCTTTGCCAGTTCGCCTACTTCGTCTCGGCTGCCGGTCTTTGCCCGCACACCGTATTCTCCGGCGGCAAACTTTCTGGTTGTATTGCGCAACTTTCCAAGAGGTCTGGTGATCGTCAGCGTCAAAAACAGCACTAGAAGTGATCCCGCACCGAGAATACACCAGTAAAAAAATTTACAGCGTTTGTACAGTTTTTCAGTATCCTGGAACAGTTCTTCCACGTTTTTTTCTGTCACCAGCACATAACTGCTGTCTTTTAAAGAAAAACTGCTTCTGACCTGCAGATGTCGGTTTCCTGCCTTTGTTACAATCTCATACAGAATCTTTCCATCCTCCACACTCTTTTGGGATGGGTCGCTTTTGCAGGAATTGTAATATACGGCATCACTGCCACTTTTCTCTTTGTTTTCCGTAGCAAAATACAGCCCACTCTGTGTGCCAAGCGGTACTTCTGCAGACCGGGCAATCTCCACCATATCTGCCCTCGTATAGCTGTCGGTAATGTTAAGCAGCACCGTCTGAATCGAATATTTCACCATCTGGTGCTGTGAAAATGCTGTATTTTCTTCTCTTTGCAGGGCATGCTCCAGACTGTGGGAAACCGTCAGATACTCTACTGTAGCTAACGATACCGTCAATACAAACAGCATACTTAAAAAAATCTTATAGAAAAATTTCACTTATGAACCTCCAGCCGGTATCCAATGCGGAAAACCGTCACAATCCGGTCATTCCAATCCAATTTTTTTCGCAGTCTTTGAATATGGGAGTCAAGTGTTCTCGTCTCACCGCTGTACTCCTCCTCCCAGACAGCCTCATACAGCCTGGCACGGCTCAAAGCTACATTTTTATTGCGTACAAGCTCTATCAGAAGGTCAAATTCTTTCACCGTCAGATCTACCTGTTTCCCACACTTAAATACCAGTCGTGACACCGGATCAATCGTCACATCCCCGATTGTAATCTTGTCCTGGATCTGCTTTGTCCGGCGCAGCACCGTCTCTACCCGGGCCAGGAGCTCACCAATCTGGAAGGGTTTACTTAAATAATCGTCCGCTCCCATGCGCAGCCCCCGGATACGGTCTTTAACCTGTCCCATAGCTGAAATGATAATCACCGGTGTACCTGTAGATACAATATAGTCCAAAAGCTCGTAGCCACTGATCTTTGGCAACATCAAATCTAGAAGAATCAGATCATATCGTTTTCCCTCAATACGGTCTGCCCCCTCCTGTCCATCCAGCGCACTTTCACAGTGATATCCTTCGACCGTCAGAGTGGAATTGATCAGACGGCTGATCTGAGTATCATCTTCTATGATTAATATAGATGTCATTTTTCTCCTCTTCTATCCTTTTCTTTATCTGTCATGTGCCTATTGTATCATAAAGATGTGTCAGACTTGTAAAAAATGCAGAGCTGAAGCATTTGGCATGAATCCATATCCTGTGCTTCTCCACAGGAGGAACAGACAATTATTATTGGACCAATCTGCAAAGACATAAATCTTTCACTACAATCTTCACATTCATAATAACCGCACATTTCTGTACAATCTTCCTTGTTTCCTTCCATATATCCCATATGCATGATAACTTTTGTTTTTCTGTTTATATCACGATCAATATTATAGGGCGAAAAGGCATATCCGGTCAAATGGTTTTACACTCCGTTCAGAACAGTTGTCCCAGCAGCTTCAGCATATTAATTATCATTCAAAAGATTACCGTAAGCAATCTTTATGCATAAAAAAACCTGTTGACTCAGCAACAGGTTTTTTTCTTACCTATCCATACTTGGGAAAATATTACACTTCTATTCAACTTCTGAAAACTGATCTTTTCCAACATTACATAATGGACATTCGAAATCTTCCGGAACATCCTCCCACTTTGTTCCTGGTGCAATACCTCCTTCAGGATAACCTTCCTCTTCATCATATTCCCATCCACAAACATCACATACGTATTTCATGATTGATTCCTCCTTGTAAAATTGTTAATAAATAGCTCTTTACTGTTATATCTATAGGAATTATTCCTGATAAGAATTATATATTGTTATCTGAGTAATGTCAATAATATTTACAATAATAATTACTATTATTATTATTAAACCAGTACTCGAAATAAGTCTATTCTTAACGAGCCATTGTTTCTATTTGCGTTCAAAAATATATTCAGTTTCTGATGATAAATCCGGTCTGAACGCATAACCAAGTCTTTTAAATCCCTTAATATCCTCTGGATTTTCAATACTGTTTTCAGCCATGAACAAATCTCCCCAGTACTCATACAGATTTTTTGTTTCTCCTATTCCAACCTTCGCCTGCATTTCCAAACGATAAGGTGTTACACCATCCCTTGGTTTTAAGACACCATAAAACGCAGATAATATTCTCAAATGGTTTTGTACATACTCGAACTGACTGTCCTCAAACACGGAAGGAGCCATATATTGAAAAGCAATTCCTTCATATAATAAAACAGCTGGAGTAAGTAAATGGTAAAGATCCATGTTTTCCAATCTATTGAAGTTCTGTTCTGCAATTTTGTCATTACATTTCCAAATAGTCTTCAACTCTTCTTTTGACTTACTTTTCAACCACTTTTGTATCTCTGTTGTTTTATCAATAAATTCAGGCAATCCATCTGGTGTTATGCTGTCAGTATCTGTAATCATCTTTTTAGCAGGGGATAATATTATCTTCATTAATCTAATTCCTTCAGCATATTTTCAGGATCATCTGCTGCTTTGACTTTATCATTGGCTTTAATGATAACTCCCTGTTCATTGATAAGATATGTAGTTCTTACCACTCCCATAGAGACTTTACCATAATTTTTCTTTTCTTTCCATACATCATAAGCTTCAATAACTTTCCGCTCTGAATCTGCTAAAAGTGTAAATGCCAATCCATATTTTTCCTCAAATCTCTTATGCGAGAGTACAGAATCCTTACTGACTCCAAGAATAACTGCACCTTTTTCAGTAAACTGAGGGTATCGCTCGGAAAAGCCACATGCCTGTTTCATACATCCTGCAGTATTATCCTTGGGATAGAAATATAATATTACTTTTTTCCCTGTATAATCCGATAATCTATGTGTTTTCCATTTTGATCTGGCAACTCAAAATCAAGCGCCTTACTTCCTGCTTCCAGCATTATTTATTCCTCCTTCTCTATAACTTTCTCTTTTTTCGCCTTTTCTTTTCTATTCCCGGCGATCATTTTATGACCTGTATATATCGCCATTATCATACATAGCATAGAACTCAAAGCAAAGTATTTGTGACTTGTTTTTAGCTTTTTATATCCAGTGTAAAAAGTCCCAAACATTGTGATTAATGCTCCTGCTGACCAATATTTATGTGCTTTCATGTGATTCCTCCATTTTTCAGTGTATTCAATTGTAATTATACTCTACCGCATTCTTATGTCAATTTTATAATAGATCTTTCCTATAAAATTTTTCAGACGAGATTTTTCAGAATATCAGAGGGTGATTAAAAACTATGTGTTGTTATTCTTTAATCTTTCTTTGAAAATCTGATAAAAGGTTTGCCTACAGGAAATTCTTACTCAATCTCTCGTCCATCTATATATAGTTGAAATTTATCAGGATTATTGACAACGTCATAGTCCTTTCCGTATTCTATAGGCCTATATTCGGCTGTCATTACCGACTCTCCCTCTTCAATATTCTCTTTTCATAAATAAATGTACATATCAAGGCTCGTCGCATATCCATGGTCTGTGGAAAATTTTGTCGAATGAAAAGAATTATCCTTGTACATCTGCAAAAGTTCTCTTGCAAACACTTCTCTATCTTCAATATTTTCCCGGTTAGCGACCACGGTTATATTTTCATCCCGATTTATGGAAAATGTTCCAACTACATCCGGTTCACCTTTCTTATGACCGGATTCAGATTTCATATAAATACTTTTTGCCGCAATTATCAAGATCACTGTTCCTGAGATCACTGCAATGATACTTCTCTTCATATTTCCATTCATTCCCTTCTAACTGTCCTACTGCATAATCTATTACTTCTTTCAATGGGATTTGTCTCCTTTAAGTGTTACTTTCTTTCGTTCTTTCTTTATCTATTGTACCCTGGTTTGTCATATGTGATTGCCTCCGATAGTAGTCGGTTCCTTGTGATGCGTATGCTTTATGTGCGGTCTAGAATCCAGATAATTCTGGTTCCGGTTTTACAGTTTTACAGAACCAGTTACTTAATCATTCTTCTTAAAAAGGCAAAAATAGAACGTATAGACTATTTCCATACGCTCTATCGCACATTTCATATTAAATTTTTGAATTCTATAAACCGGAATTAACATATCTCACTTAGATTGCTTATGCCAAACATATAAGTAGATAGCAAGGAACACTCCCGCAAAGCAACTAATGATTATGCCTGCAATCAAAGCAGAATAATAACTTGTAATTAAGCCTGTATCTGCTGTTACGATGAAGATAATGCCAATAACGAATGCCATAACATTCTTATCTACTTTTGCATTTTGTATGTCGTATTTTCGGTGTCTCTTTGCCAGAGTTTCTTGTGGTTACCGCTTTTTCTCACATATTCTATAAACTGAGCTTCTGGCATTGGTCGTGCATAATAAAATCCCTGTATCTCATCACACTTTATTTTTCGTAATACATCTAGTTGTTCTGTTGTTTCAACACCTTCAGAAAGTACCCTTTTTTGTAATCTGCACACCTGTCGAAAAACATAAGCATCTATAAAATCGTTTTCTATCATTTGATTATAAAGTCTCTTCTGCGCCAGTTCATCTGTATAATACGCATAGTCATGATTATAATCCTCCATAACCGTTTCTGCCGCCATAGATGCATAATCACATATGGTAGTTATTGAAAGATTCTTATCTATATTTTTGTAAATACCATATTTCATCTTTTTCAGAGATACTTTCGCTCTTGTTCCAAAGTTTCCATGTCTCTCTGTATTTAAGATACAACGAAAAGTGAAACATTATGTACTTGAAGAATCTGAAATATGATTCCTCCCTGTAAATACCAATCTGTTCAACAAAGCAATTAAAATTTATTCTTTTCAGTGGTCTTAATATATAGTTTATCAAAATATAGAAGAAATGGATATATATTTTCTTTTAATATTTTTCTAAAGAATCTTTATTTTATCACTCGCCAGTCACCGGACGCATCATGGAAGCCAGCTCCTTCCGGTAATGATCTGCCTTTTCCTGATTGCCCTGTTCTTTCCGTACCATCTTTGTGATTCCCGGATACTGTCCCGGGAAGCTTTGCAGCATGATACCATCTCCATAGATCAGGTAAACATCTCCGTCTGTCATATCTTCCTCTGTCAGCTTCTTTCCATTCTCATCCGTAAGCTTATCCGGTATCGTTCCAGAGAAAATCGTGTCCGTGTCCAGATCCGCAAAATACCAGCTGTTATCATCTGTATGAAAATACACTGCTGTCATCGGCTTTTCCCCGCATCCCGCCAGACAGAACATAACAAGTACCGCCAGCATCACGATCCATTTTTTCATTATTCCACCTCCTAGTTTTCTGATCTTCATTGTTTCTTTGCAGTAATGTCTATGCACTGAATTTTCGTTCAGTCTCCTGTCACTCATATCTGTCACACCACAAGAGGTAACTGTCTGATTTTCCAGTTACCCACATTCTACCATAATTCTTTCTTCTTTTGTCTCATAGTCTGAGACTTTTGTCTTTCAATTTTCTTTCTTCCAGCTTTCTTTTTACAATAGCTATTGGCAGGATTAAATTTGATTGTACCTTTTAGGATTTGCACCCCGTTTTTAACGTAAATGTTTTGTCCTTAAGTACAGCATATTATTTTATCCATCCTAACCGATCTATTGGGTAAACCTACTCTCTCTGAAGTTCGTGAATTTACCACTTTAATTACTGATATGCGGGATTCTGAATAGATTTCTACATTACCAGGTGCTAGATTCCTTAATGCAAGTTTTATTTCAAAAAAGAATTCGTGTATTTCGTCTATCTTCCTTTATTTCTGATATTTTTGGTGCTTCCTGCAGAAACATTATTCTACATTTGATGGAACATGGACGGATTGTTTGTATATTTTATATCTTCTGTCGTATAGACAAATGTAGATAAATGATTTATAATAAAGTTCGAGTTAGTTATAACAAACTGTATCAATCTTGATAACTGAACCACTATACAGATGGGGGATGATATATATGATTTAATTAAATCAAATTTAAAAAAGATACATAATTTTATGGATCTACACAAATGAATTGATGGAGGAAAATTATTATGCACTTAAAGGAAAAAGTGAAGTACACAATTATGAAAAGTGCTGCTTTTGCATTATCGTCAGCAATGCTGATAATGTCTGTACCAATATCTGTAAACGCAGAAGAAACACAATATGCAGATGGAACATTTGAAGGATCAGGAAAAGGACATGTAGATACAATTGTCCTGGATGTAACAATTGCGAATGGGAAAATAGTTGACATTAAAACAAAACAGCAGAATGAAACACCTGAATATTGGGAGATGGCAGTTCCTGATATGTACAATAACATTATAAATAAAGGTGATACAGCTGTAGACACCATATCCGGTGCAACCGATAGTTCCAATGGGATTAAAGATGCTGTAAATCAGGCACTTGAAATATCAGCAAGTAAAGCAACGGAAGATAAAAATAAAATATTTGAATCTGGAAATGGGACGCAGGATGATCCATACATTATCCATACGACAGACCAACTACAAAAATTTGCAAAATCAGTAACTGCAGATAATGACTACAGTGGAAAATACATAGTTCTGGATTCTGATGTAAATATTTCAGATATCTCCTGGGAACCAATTGGTGGAAATGACTGTGCATTTAATGGAGACTTTAATGGACAAAATCATTCAATTATCGGTATGAAAATAGGATCGTATAGTAATTCTTATATGATTACAGGAAAAAATACCTATGTTGGTTTTTTTGGTATATTAAATAAAGATGCACAAATTAAAAATCTGAAGATTACTGGTATCGATATTGAATCTGAAGGGCGTAATGGAAACGGAATCATTGGAAGTATCGCCGGAGGTATGAACGGTTACGACGATAAAGGAAATTTGCATGGAGCAGTCATTGATAATTGTTATGTTTCCGGATCAATCTATCATGAATCTGATAACGGAGATAACTATGTAGGCGGAATTGTTGGTTGGCAGAAAAAAGGTGCCGTAATTAACTGTAAAAGTGACGTCGTTGTATCATGCTATGTATCAGATCAAGATAAGATTGCAGCTGCAGCTGGAATTGCTGGAATATTAGACCAGGGATTAATTGCAAATTCATTATCAATTGAAAGTATTGGAGGTGGTACAGACGAAAATAATTCAGTAACACCAATAATCAGTAATTTGGTTGCCATTAATAAAGGAACTGTTTCTAGTTGCTATGCATCAGGTTCACTGTCTACGCACAATGAATCTAAGTATGCCGGCATGATATCTGGATGGATTACTGCAACTGGTAAAGCATATGATTCAAAATATGATAAAGAAACTGGAATGTCAATAGGTGGTGAATCGATAACTCCACCAACACCTGTAGGAACACAGGATGCAGCTTCCTTAAATGATGACGGTTTAACTTATGCGGGTGGTTTAAGTGATAATCTGGAAGGATTTGAATTGTCAGGACTTAAGGAGACAGCAGATGACTTGAACGCTTCCTTTAATAACTATCCAGTAGATATCACAAGATATGGCGTAAATATAAATTCATTAAAGAAATGGTATGTTGGAACAAATTCTTATTACGCAGATTTAGGAAGTGCAAAGGCAACTATTGTATATAAACAGCCAGTATGTGAACTGGTACCTGAAAGTGCTTTACAGTATAAGAAAGTTATAGAACAGATTGATGCAATCGGCGATGTGACTCTCGAAAAGGAAAATGCAATTCAAGAAGCAAGAACGGGATACGATGCATTATCTGAAGATCAGAAAACCAAAGTATCAAATTATGAACTTCTTACACAAGCAGAGGCAAAATTATCCGAACTAAAGAAAGAAGAAGAAAATTCCAAAACAGATAAGATCGCTGCTACAGAAGTAGAAAAGAAAATTGATGCAATAGGAACAGTAACAAAAGATTCTGGTGATATAATCAAAGCAGCCAGAGCTGCATACGACGCATTATCTGATACTCAAAAAGCAATGGTAAGTAATGTAGATGTATTAACCACTGCTGAAGAGGCATATAAAAAGCTAAACAGCTCGGGAAATACACCTAACACCAATGATATATTAACAGGTACAGATAAAAGCTTATCAGATACAAAAAACACTTCACTCAAAACAATCGAAGGCAAATCATTAAAAGGTACGTCCAAAACAGTGAAAACTGGAGACACTGCAAAAATCTTCCTTCCAATCTGTGGTATAATTTTTTCTGCAGGATTGATAATGATTGTTGTTATCAGGCACAAAAAAAATAAGTATCTGCCATAATAAAATATCCCTAGATGAGACCGATAGTATTTTATCTTTCTCATCTAGGGAATAATGTTTATCTTTTCTTAAATTCTCCGATTACTGATTATCCCAATTGCTCAGAAACAGCTAAGTCTTCGATATTTTTGCGGATAAACTGAAAGAAATTCAACGTTGCATATTCGTCATACCAGTGGAACTCCTCTGGATTGTTTTTAATTTTACTGGCTCGCTGCCGTTCTTTGATTATCTGATCAGCTATACCTTTCATCGAATCTTCGTATCTCATATTACTCACCTACTCTTCCTCAACGCCCAGTGATGGTTTAAATCTTTTATCCTTTGCCTGCGGTACCATGATCTCATAAAAGTAAAACCCTAAATACCCAAGTGCCTGCTTCTTCATTGATCTTCTCCTGGCACTCCATATCCAGTTCTTCTAACACAATCTGATTTTCTAAAATCAATTTCTGATAGCTTGTCATCAGTTCTTTAATATCAGTATAATGTCTTTCGATTGTAACTTCCAGATAATCCTGTGCATGGCTTGCCATCTGGAAAGTAATTTCTTTCATTGATTTAATTGCATAATCTCTGTCTGTCATCAGTTTCCTTTAATGTTGGGCATCTTGCACCCGAGAAGACGGATTTCGGAATCCGCATATCTGGTGACAGTATGGAGCCGATGTATCATACCGGAGATGTTGCATGGGTTCATAAACAAGACAGTATCTCCAACGGTGAAATCGGTATCTTCTGTCTCAATAACAGACTTCTATCCTGTTCTTGCTGAAAATAACAAAGGAAGTGATGAAATGGCAATTAGCAACACGCTTAAAGATATCCGTGAAGAACGAAATCTCGTTCAGGCGGATCTTGCAAAAGCTGTCGGTCCTTGTAGTGATACCATCGGGCGCATTGAACGTGGTGAGCGAAGTGCTTCTCTCGAAATCGCAATCCGGCTGGCAAGATTCCTGAACATGAATGTAGAAGATATTTTTACATTAGATGAGGCTACATCTGCCCATCAAAAAACCGGGGTGTAATCCCCGGTTTCTCTTTATACTCAATCAAAGCAGTTCAATCAGTTTTTTCATATTTAGAATCACTGCATCAGCACCCGCATTCTTGAATTTTTCTTTTACCTCAACAATGCGTTCTTTCTTTTTCTCCTCCGAGAGTTTCTCATATTCTTTCTCTGAAAATCCTAATGCTGAACTTCCTTCAACCACACCTACCGTATAAACTCCCGCATTTTTTCCTTCTTTGATATCTGATACAGTATCTCCAACCTTCATCACTTGATCCACACTCTGGATTCCAAGAGCCTGCATATTTTTAAATACCATATATGGGTAAGGTCTTCCAAATCCCCCTACTGCATCCGGACTAAACCATATGTCCGGCTCGTATCCATTTTCTTTTGCTTTTGGAACAACGATTTCCATCATTTTATCGGTGTATCCAGTTGTAGAGCCAATCTTAATTCCTCTTTTTCTCAATTCTTTTACAGTTTCCAGCACATAAGGTTTTACCTCTGCAAACTGATCCAAAATGCTAAGAAGCTTCTCTTCAAAAATTTCATACAAATCTTCTACATCTTCTTCTGTCCATTTTCTTCTATATTTGATTTCCCATAAAGAAGAGATTCTTTCCATCTGAAGCATTGTGCGGATATGATCTTTCTTCAGCATTCCCATCGGTTCTCTGACCTCTTTTATTGTCGGTTCAATCCCAAAATGTTTAAATACCTCTACAAATGCCTGTACCGGTGCAAAGCATCCATAATCTACGGTTGTTCCTGCCCAGTCAAAAATGACCGCTTTATATTTTTCCATTTTCTTTCACTCCTATTTGTATTCTTCTTTCTCCAGAAATTCTTTGATCAGTGCGGAAACCTTTAAAATATCTTCTTCGTAGATTTCCCCGATATTTCCGATGCGGAAAGTGTCAGCCTCTGTTACTTTTCCCGGATAAATCGCATATCTGCGCTCTTTGATATACTGATACATTTCCGCAAATGAAAAATGTACATTCTCGGGATAGAAAAATGTTGTAATAATCGGTCCCTGGTGCGCTCCATCGATATATGGACGGATGCCAAGCTCTGCCATTTTCTCGATCAGTAGGCGGTTGTTATCTGCATATCTCCTATGTCTTGCCGGAATGCCACCCTCTTCTTCCAGCTCCTTCAGTGCCTGTGCAAATGCAAGTACCACATGCGTCGGCGAGGTGAATCTCCATTTTCCATCTTTTTTCATGGTTTCCCACTGGTCATACAGATCCAGTGACAGGCTCCTTGCTTTCCCTTTTGATGCAATCAGTTTTTCTTTATTAGCAATGATGAAAGAAAATCCTGGTACACCCTGGATGCATTTATTTGCGCTGCTGATAAT
Source organism: Dorea sp. AGR2135 (assembly GCF_000420885.1). Taxonomy (NCBI): domain Bacteria; kingdom Bacillati; phylum Bacillota; class Clostridia; order Lachnospirales; family Lachnospiraceae; genus Dorea; species Dorea sp. AGR2135. The sequence continues at coordinate 114,484 of NZ_ATVU01000007.1, forward strand.
AAAATCAATCCCCAAGTCGGCGACTGGAATATCCACTCCACCAAAACTGCTCATTGCATCAACAATCATGGTACGTCCTTTTTCCTTTACCACCTTTGCAACGGCTTCAATATCGTTTATGATACCCGAAGTCGTCTCACTGTGCACCATAGATACATGGGTAATTTTTGAATCCTCATCCAAAATCTGTGCCACTCTTCCTGCATCTGGAATCTGATCGTATTTTTCATTGTAAATACAATACGCAATCTTTGCATGCTCTGCGATATCTGCCATTCTCTCACCATATGCACCGTTTGCACAGATCAACAGCTTTTCATTATCTCCGATTACACTCGTGAGTACCGACTCCACACCAAAAGTTCCGCTTCCCTGCATCAAGATTGATGTATAATCTGCTTCTGATACATGCGCAAGCTTTAAAAGCCTTGCTCGTATTTCCTGTGTAATCACTTTATAATCATCATCCCATGTGCAGTGGTCAAACAACATTTCTTTTTTAACCGTATCGGTTGTGGTAAGTGGTCCAGGTGTTAGTAATTTATAGTTTTTCATTATTTTATCGTCCTCTCTATTCTGGTTTGCATTCCTCAGATAATGTCTGGTGTTTCTTTAGAAGATCTACTGTTAATTTTTCTGGAAATGTCTTCGGATTTCCAGATTTTTCTGCTTCATCTACCGTTTCACCTTCGTACAGTGGGATTGGATAGTTTGCAAGAAGATCTTTTCTACCATTGTTGATGATACATTCTGCCATTTCCATAGCTTTTTCGTTGCTGTTGTCCCCTTTATCAACAACTGCTACAGATTCTGTCAATGTGAAGTTTCCTTCTGCTGGATCTACGTAATCGATTGGAAGTCCTTCTGCTTTATCTGCAACTGCCTGTTGTCTGAGTCCAAAACCGATTGCCACTTCTCCTGCACGTACCAGTTTCAGCGGGCCAGAACCAGACTCTTCAATATGATCACCTGCATTTACATAGATGTCCTTCAACACATCCTTTGCTCCATCTTCTCCATATTCAGAAATCAATCCCTGGAGAAGAAGCCATGCTGTAGAAGATGATGCGATATCCGTAACAGCAATCTGTCCTTTATATTCACTTTTAGCCAAATCTTTCAGTGATGTTGGCATATCAAGATTGTTCTCTTTCATCAATTCTGTGTTTACAATAATTGTTCCCTCCTGTGCAGTGATTGGTGTACAGTACGACGGGTACTCATCCAATGTCTTTGGATCAAATTTAAGATCCTTGAACATCTTCTTTTCATCCTGCGCACTCTCTACATAGAAGGTACTCATTGTTACAAGATCTGCTTCGATATCAGATCCTTCTGCCAGAAGTTTTCCTCCAAGCTCTGAGGTGCCAAAAGTCTGGAAAATGTACTGGTCTTTGTAACCATTTTCATCAAGTGCTGTTTTCATTGCTTCCACAGCTTCATCATCGGCATTGGAATAAATGACAACCTGCTCATCACCGCTTTTTTTCTGTCCACATCCACTGACTTCAAGCAGTGAAAATGCCATCACTCCTGCCATACCTGCAATTACTGCACGTTTTAATCCATTTCTCTTGTTCATACGTTTGTTCTCCTTCTTTATTGTCCTTTTTTTATTTGCTAAAAGCTGAAATATTGCTTTTATCAGTACGTTGGTTCCAAGAATTAAAAGGGAAAGCACGAATACTTCGTTGAATTTATTGTAATACTGTAATTCCTTGATCTTTGTTGTGATTACCATTGTTCTCGCCCCTGCGATAAAAATGACCGCGCTGACTGTTACCATCGCACTGATAAAATAATAACTGAACACTTTCATAATGGTTGAAATCGCATTCGGTGTTACTACCCGGATGATTGTTTTTATCCAGTTATCTCCCATCAGCATCGCTGTTGTCTCCCAGGATGCATTCATTTTTGAGAGCGAGCTTTTCATCATCAGGTAAGGAGTCGAGAAAAAGTGGATCACATTACAGATGATAAGGAGCGTAAATGTACTCTGCAGTCCGGTTCCTGAAAAGCAGAACAAAAATGCAAGGCCAAGCACCATCCCCGGAATTGTATTCGTCACCAGTGAAATGCCTTCTATAATCTGTTTTATTTTTTCACTTACTGTACTTCTTGCAACCACAATCGCAGCTCCATAAGAAACAAGTGTTCCTGCTATGGCTGTCATCAGTGCAACATAAATCGAATTCTTGTACACTTCGGAAAGTCCTGCATCTGTAAATACTGCCTTAATGTGATCCAGTGAGAATTCCAGACTATATGGCCAGTCTTTTATAAATGGAATCACGAAAATGACTGCAAAGATCGATAAGGTGCAAAGACAGACCACAACACTGACCAGTCCACTGATTGCGTCGCGTACTTTATTTTCCCGGATTTCCATGCTGGATATCTTGTTGTAACGAATGTTATATTTTTCCAGATAATGCAGTACCAGAATGCTGAACACAGATGGAAGCAGCATAACCATTGCTACAACGCTTCCCTTATTAAAATCCGGTACGCTTCCAAGCATTTGTGTATACAGAACACTTGCAATGACTTCGTATTTTCCGCCTACTGATGCCGGGATTCCAAAGTCTGTAAAGCAAAGGAAAAATGCCTGGATAAACGATGCTGCCAAAGTTCCCATCAGCGGTCTGAAGATCGTCATCATAAATGTAGAAAATGCATTGTCTCCCATCAATCTTGATACAACCATGAATTTCTTATCAATGTACCCCATCGTATTGTTGATCAGCATGAATGAAATCGGAAGGGTGTAGATCACATATCCAAGAAGCAATCCATTGAATCCGTAAATCTCAAACAGCTGATGTCCAAACAGACGTGTAAGCAGCCCCTGTTTTCCAAATGAATAAATAATTGCAAATCCGTAAGTCAGTGTCGGAAGCAACATCGGAAGATTTGCCACCGCATCTGTATGAATACTTTTTATAAATTGTTCTGTTTCTATAATAGCTAAATCTATATCCGTAAAATCCGTTCCACACAATGGGCATTTGTTTTTATCAAACTTTCCAGACTCCGCAGCGTTATAGAATTCTTTAATAAGTCCCCTTCGTGCCTTTGTCATCTGTGCCAAAACCTTATCAGCATCATCCAATTGACTTTGTTCTTTTTTCTGGTTCAATAATAATGTTTTTATTTGTGCTATAATTTCTGCTTTTATTTTAATCTTATTGAACAATGTTTCATCTACTGACCAGACATTATTGCTATAATTCGTCAATAATTCTTTGCTCTTATTTAACTCTTTTATGAGACTTCCTTTTTTATTAAGTAATTCAATCTCCTGTCGATAAAACAATGCCATATATAACCGTTTCGGTGATGCTTTCAATTCCCTTATGATAGCATTAACTTTATATCGAAGGTATTCTTCATAGTTTTCTATAAACCCTTCAATTTGTTTAAGCTGCTGAATAATGGTTTCATATGTAACTCCCTGGTCTAATTTTATGACATCAAATTCATATTCAACTTCGTCAAATAATCGTATATTTTCCCCTGGCAGTTCTGCATTCATAACAATGTGATCTGTCTGACGTTTTATCTCATTTACTCTTTGACTTACTACATCTATTTGTTTTTCTTTATCCCTAATTTCTTTTTCTACTCTTCCAAAAATATGTTCTTGAACCGATTTCAGCATTTGAATTTTATCAGTTATCTCGGTGTCATCTAAAAGAGAAGATACAGAATCTTTTCTATTTTTATACTTATTTTGTAAGAAGTCCAAAGATTCACTTTGAGAAATATATGTCCCTATATCAAACATATTGGAATTCAAATGAAATTTATCATACAATTCTTCTTGACTAATTTCTTGACTATTAAGTGTGATAATACTCTGAAATTCATTTTTACATAAAAGTTTTCTTTCTACATGTATTTCATCTGAAAAATCAGATGATAAAATTGCCGAAATAACTATATCCTTATTTACATCATTTGCCAGTGTTCCTAATGTTTCCGTCTTCCTATTTTGTAAACTAGGGTTAAAATGCTTTATTTTCCCAGTCACCAAAACTTCAATAGCATCAAATAATGTAGTTTTACCATATCCATTTTGACCATCTAAAATCACAATATTACTATTCATAAAATCAAATTTTAAAGGTTTATTATTTGTAATATACTTAAAATTTCTAATACATAGACTCTTAAATGTGTACCCCATCCAATTACTCCTCCAAAAATTTTTGATATATCATATCGGACAATACTTCTACATTAAAAGATGCTTCTTCTATTGATCTTATAAACATATCATTTAGCATTTCAACATTCTGTTTTTGTTTCCGTATTCCATCTATCTTTTGTTTTACCATTTCATCAAAGTCATTCATGACTGCCTTTGGAAAGATTGGATTAAAAAATGGAACTTTATCTCTCTTTTTAATTTTGCCACCTGCTGTTCTAATTGCAGGATACGGTTGTCAATTGCCATATCTAAAATCTTTCTTCTCTTATCTACCATGCCAGCCTGCAGCTGCAAGGCACGATCTACTGCCTTTCGCACTTCCGGGTTCTTATAAAAAAATCCTCTGGACAGTCCGGTCTTTTGCATCAGTTTGGGAACGGTCACTTTATCCTCTTCTTCAATCATCTCATGAATTGCCAATTTTGCCCGCTGGATTTTTTCCACACTCTGCTTATGATTGACCTCCAGCATCTTATCATATTTGCTCATACTCTTTCCCCCATCCTGCTAGGTTCGCCCGGATCATCCGGCTCATCTCTGCTCTGATTTCTCTTGTTTCATCTGCAATGATCTGAAGACTCATCTTTCGGTAAAATTTCACATTCTTTACCGACGTATGCCCCAGTAGTTTTGCGATGGTCCAATCATCCAGATGCATCTCTGTTAGTCGGATGCCATATACATGGCGGAACATATGCGTTCCAAAGCTGAATAATTCGCCGTTATCATCCCGCAGGTCTTTTTTCTGAATGATGTCCATCACTCTATTTTGAACGGTATAATACTGCAAAGGTTTTCGGGTATTTTTCTCATCTACAAAAATGTAAATCGTATCTCCATACATTTTCTCGGTGTACTCAATTGCTTTTTCGATCAGTAGTTCCAACACACATCCAGGATTGCATCTGCAATCTGATTGCCCTCTTTGTCTGGGTGTCCTTCTGTTACTGCTTCTGCTGTATAAAATTTTCTCATATGAATTTCCTCTCTTTCATGCAAAAAAGGCAGGATACCTTCCTTTTTACGGGAACATATCCTGCCTGATGTTTTGTCTCTATTTTTCTGTTATCACAAATTTTTCCAAAGAAAAACTCCCCAGATAAAACTGGGGAGCCTCCAGAAGCTATACCTTGCGGTCCTACGGCTTCGTTTAAACATTTATAAAGCACCCACTGTATCTTGATTGCTCAAGTGTGGGACTTAATCATAGTATCTCTGTTCTTCTTTATTATATGCAACTGCCTTCTCTTTGTCAACAAATTTTTAGCAGTCACATTTTTACAAGTTGTATGCTCTTTTGAATTTTCCTTTTACAAGATTAAAATCTTCCGGTGTTAAAGTACCAATACATCCACGGTTCGCATCCAGCCTTGACTTACTAACTGCACGTATCTCTTCACATTGAATCATACTGTCTTTATCCAAAAATTCATAAGTATGCATAGACGCTGGTATCGTTCTTCCCGGAATCACTTGTTTTTCTTCATCTTCTGTATCAGAATATAACAAAAACCATGAATCCTGAATTGGTAGACATCGTGCATTCACCTTTCCTTTTGCATCGGTAATACATACCACTACCACTTTTTCGGAATTATTGATTTTATTATTAGACATCACCAATACCGGACGCATTTTATTCTTTTCCGTTCCTACGTTATAGCCCAAATCACAAAACCATATTTGTCCATGTAAAACCTGTCTGTGCTTATTCGTATTAAATTTTGATATCCGATTGTAATTTACTTTATCCTTTGTCCAACTGGCAATATTATAATATTCCTGTGCTTCTTGATGCATTCGTATCACCTACTCATATTTGATAAGATTCATTATAATTCGCCTCATGTGTATCTTCAACTATTTTTTAGACTTTCCAACGAGTTTCCATGCCACAAAAAGTCCTCTCTCATCTATCCCTTAATAACGAAAAGACCCCCGTAGGAGTCTCCCCGGACTACGGGCTTCGCAAGTTTCCGTAGTGCGATCACTAGGCATAGTGTAATCGCTTCTGACACACTTGTCAAGAACAAATGCTTCTGTATTTCACATATCGGCTTTGGCTATCATACAGATTAATGTTTCACTTCTGACAGAAATTCTTCCTCTGTGATATCAACAATCCGAGAACACAATTCCACAGATACTCCATACTCTTTATAAAATCCCAATGCAGTTGCTCTTTTTGCAAAGTCTGTTGCTTGTTCTATTGTTTGCTTTGTATCGTACAATACTTCTTTGGGTATCTCGATGACAACCTGCATGCTCTTCCCCCTTTCACCTTTATTCGGTTTCTAGGCGTTTGCGAAACACCTATAGCCGCATAAATACGGCATTTTTTTGTTGTTAAAATAAAATATCTCCTCAAGGTTTATGGTAAAATAGAATTGCCCAGAAACTAATTAACCAATCCACCTAAAGGAGATATGCCTACATGATAACATATAAACAGCTCACTTTGGCAGAAATTTTTGAAGACTGTCAGCATAAATTTGACAACGACAAATATCAGTTCCTTTCGCTTCTTGATGAAGCCATTAACCTTGATGAAATTGTTCCTGTTTCTTTTATTTCTCATTTTTACGCCAGTACCGGAAGACCTCGCAAACATCAGCTTTATCCAATGCTTAAGGCACTTCTTATCCAGCGTATTTTCTCAATCCCGACGGACACACTCCTGATCGTATTTCTGAAATGTTCCAAGGAACTGCGTGATTTCTGCGGTTTTGATGTTGTTCCGGATGGTTCCAAATTTACACGTTTCAAACAGGATTTTTTATCGGACTTACAATCTATGTTCGATCATCTTGTTGATCTGACTGAACCGATCTGCCAAAATCTTGATCCTGCCCTTGCTTCCATGACAATCTTCGATACCTCTGGCATTGAAGCATGGGTTACAGAAAATAACCCCAAATATGCCAACCGTATTATCAAGCAGCTAAAGGCTTTCAAGAAATCCCATAACCTTGATGATTCCTATGATCCTTATAAAGCTGCTTATGGCTCTATGCCAACTCATGCGGCTTCCAATCAGGCAATCCAGCAGATGTACATCAATGGACATTTCTGTTACGCCTATAAATTTGGCATTATTACGAACGGGCTTGGTATTGTTCGTGATATCACTTTCTACAACAAGGACTTTCTAAAAAAACATCCTTTAATAAATCCAAAGACGTTTCTTGGAGATGCTGCGTTTGATGCCATTAACATTTACAAATCCCTCTTTGAAGAAATTGGCTTTCAAAAAGCATTTATCCCTTTAAAAACAAAGCTTTCTGTGGAAGGAACCGACTATACTGTCAATGAAAACGGTATTCCCTGCTGTCCTCACGATCCATCACTTCCGATGCGGCGTGAAGGAAGCAGATCCCATTTGCGGAGCAAACTTCCTACCATGAAGTTTGTATGTCCAAAAATGAAATGGGAATACAATCCTGCCAACAAGTCAAAACGTCGCGTATGTCATTGTGACAATCCATGTACATCTTCTTCCTGCGGACGAATGATCTACATTTATCCTGAAAAGAACCTTCGTGCCTATCCTGGTGTAGAACGCGGCTCACAGGAATGGGAGGATACTTACAAGATCCGTGTAAATGTTGAAAAGTCAATCAACCATTTCAAAGATAGTTTCTGCATTGCGGATCGTAAGACCCAGAATGAGAAAACGCTTCATGCTGATTTACTTCTTGCTGGAATCACCCAGCTCGTTACTGTGCTTGTCGCTGATAAGATTCATCAGTACCAATACATTCGAAGTTTGAAGCCTTTGATTGCCTGATTATTAATATGCATATAATCTTTTCTTCGCAGTTTATCTGGGAAGTCTTTTAGTCATGTCTAAATTCAGAAGCACCTACTTTTCATCTTAAGAATCCTGCGTTGCAGGATTCTTACCGCTTTTTAATCAGGATTGCGAACTTGTTTCGCAATTACCTATTATTTGTTTTGGAATACAATTAAATTATAGCAATGGTAATGTTCAATTACACTTACAGTTTTGATAGTAAACAGATAACAAAAGAGCCGTGATAATGCAGATCACAGATCACAATTCTGTGAAGCATTTCCACGACCCTTTTATTATAATTTTACCTTTGTCTTGTTCGTAATGGTATAAATGTATTCCTTTGGCGTAGGGCATTTTGAAGTTCATCCCAATATGCTGTCTTTTGATTATACACGCTTATAAATTATTGGTTCATCATATCCAAAAGTTCTCTTTCCATTAACTTCCATGCTTTCCGATACTTCCAGAAAATTGTTGGAAAACTTCTCCCAAAGTTTGAATGTCATTACCGGAGAGAACTGGCTTGTACTTCCTCCCTCCCAGATTCCGTCCTTTTCATGATAAAGTGCCGGGGTAAATTTTTCAGATTTTTCTAGTTTAGCGTAATCAACATTCTTCATAGAATCATATGAAAATGTATTTTTATCTTCTCCTTTGGGAATTTCATAAGAAGAAAGTAAAATTCCCTGTTCTATTTCCGTGATAAGGAAAAGATGTGGAGATGCGTGACGTTTCCCATTCATTTCATAATAACTCTCTTCAACAACAAATTTTCCTTTGAAATCTTCAGGAAGGTTATTTATTTTGTCATTACAGATTGTATTTACATGTTCCGCATATGGATATGTTTTCCCCTCTGCCTGCATTTCCTTAAATTGATCCTTATTATCAAAATGTCCTGTCATCATTCCTACAAAATTTTCAAGTTTCATCATATACTTTACCTCCTAGTATTTGCCTAATCACACTATTCCTCTTTTGCTTTTGCCATACTGGCGATATCTCCCACTCCATTCAATACCATTGTTGGAAGATAAGCATAAGTTTTGAGTGTATCCTTCGTTGAACATCCAGAGAGAACCAATACAGTAGACATACCACTTTCCATTCCTGAAATCACATCTGTATCCATACGATCCCCAACCATTACAGCTTCTGCTGAATGACATCCAAGCATATTCAATCCTGTTCTCATCATCAGTGGATTCGGTTTCCCACAGAAATATGCCTGTGTACCTGTTGCCATTTCAATGGGTGCAATCAATGCACGACAGGCAGGAGCGATTCCGTTCTCGATCGGTCCGGAAACATCCGAATTTGCTCCAATCAGCTTCGCTCCCTTCAGAACTAAATTCGTTGCTTTCGTTAAAGTATCCAATGAATAGGAACGTCCCTCTCCCACAACAACATAATCCGGATTTACATCATTCATTGTAATGCCAACATCATAAAGTGCATTTAAGAGACCTGCTTCTCCTATCACAAATGCTGAACAGCCTGCCGCCTGTTCCTTTAAAAAAGCGGCTGTTGCCAATGCGCTGGTATAAAAATGTTCTTCTGGCACATCAAGTCCCATCCTTGCCAGTTTCTGATTTAATTCCCGTGGTGTATATCCACTATTATTTGTCAAAAATAAATATTCTTTCTTTTCATCATGCAACCACTGGATGAATTCTGAAACACCTGGCAATATCTGATTGCCATGATAAATCACACCATCCATATCACAGATGAATCCTTTTTTTTCATTAAAATCGATTATGGGTTTTCTCATGTCCATATGCGCCCTGCCTTTCTTGTTTCTTTAGAATACACCTTGCTCTTTTCATAATAAAATAAAACTCTATTTTCTGCAAATATTTTCATATTATATCATCCACACATAAAATCAAATACATAGTACTGTGAAATCGAAGTAAATATTTCTATCAACAAAACCTTTTATGACAACATCTCTTTCACACAAGTACTCCGGTAATCACTCGGTGATATTTTATATCTTTCTTTAAATACTCGGTTAAATGTTCTCTGACTTTCAAATCCACTATCCAGACAAATGTTTGTAATAGAATCACTCGTATTTTCCAAGCGATGGCATGCATAGTTCAGCCTTGCATCGTTAAGATATTGATTAAAGTTTCTATGGAATGTCTTGGAAAAGAGTCTGGATAAAACATATTTGCTCACCCCCAGGTCTTTTGCCATCTCTTCCAACGAAAACTTCTTCTTGAAATTTGCTGATATATAGGAAACTGTCTGGTAAATAAGATCGTTGCTCCCCACACTGCTCTTTTCTACCAAATTTAATTTTCCTATGCAGCGTGCCAACACAATTTGAAGATATGCCTGTGCAACAGTAATATCCGGCTGTTCTGTCTCTAAAATTGCATTTATAACCCTATATACCTCCGGTTCAACCTTTTCCGCTTCGATGATTGGGTATTCAGGAGCCATGGATTGCATGATATCTGCAAATTTGGCTATCGTAAATGGCGATGCAATCAGATAAGCCGCTTTATTTACACCGGGTGTCAGTACCTGATAGTGATGAATAACATCTGGAAATACAAAGCCTATATCTCCTTTTTCCATATGGTATAGTTCCTGTCCGACACCAAGTTCTAATGCTCCACTTGTTACACAAAC
>NZ_ATVU01000008.1:0-116224 GCF_000420885.1 Dorea sp. AGR2135
CCTATAAAATTCGAACTGTCGTAGAGCGGGACATCAATCATATCAAAGCAAACCTCTGCCTAGCAGGTCGTCGTACACAAAACGAAAACACGTTGCACGCCGATTTAATACTTGCAGGCATTACGCAACTGATAACCGTAGTGCTTGCAGATAAAATTAAACATCATGAATATATTCGCAGTCTGAAACCTCTTATTGCATAGGACTTACCAACTTCATAGCTAGATGAGGCTTATTTGTTGTGCCCAAAATCAAGTGTTTTTTATTTTCTGCATTAAAATATCTGTAAGATAGAACGTTTATCTCTTTTACGCAAGTTTTAGGAATGTGTTTCGCAATTACCTATTGCAAAATTATTATATAAGATTCAGCATCTTAATTCTGTTCAACTATATCTTCTATTGTAACAAAATAAAGACATGGGAGCAATAAAAAGAGGAGATTGATATTTTATAGATATTCTTTTATTTTATTCATTAACAGATGTCAATTTCATGGTAAAATGATAGTGGGACAAGGAATGATTTATGTATTTAAACTTGAAGTTGTAAAGGAGAACGAAGATGTTGGAATGTGATTATATTGTAAAACAGATTGATGGAGATTATGCACATTTGCAGAGAGTAGACCAGCCGGAGGCAGAACTCAAGCTTGTGGCGAGAGCACTACTGCCGGCTGATATATATGAAGGCTGTGAACTGCATTATGCGATGATGCAGTATTCTATGAAGTAGTATTTATCCTCTCAAGGTCGCGACCAGTCTCTTCGGCAGCATCAGAAGATCCAGTGCATCGGCTATGGAAGTTGTGCAGACATCGCATTCTGAAAGCAACTTTCCGTAAGCCCCTTCGGTACCCATCACTGCGATACTTAAGGCAGCGGCCTGACACATTGGTACGTCATTCCGTCCGTTGCCGATGGCGATACAGTGTTCGGCACCCAGTGAGCTTAGAATACGAAGCTTCTCATCCATGGCGGAACCGGAAGGAAATGTCATAATTTCCAAAGGAAGTCCGTCGCACATGGCAGCCGCAGTGCCGTGAGTGTCTGCGGTCAGTACATAGATTTTAAATGAATCTCCGAGCAGGAGCAGCCGCTCTTTGATTGCAGGTGGAATCAGCCCGTCAACGGCAATGGTTCCGTTGTAGTCAAGGACCAGATAGTCAAGGCCCAGTGTTTTATAGCCTGGAATTTCGATGATCATATAAGTTTCCCCTTACATATATTGAATTTGTTCGCGGGCAAGTTCTGTAGCCGGTGAGTCAAAGAAAGTTCCTTTGTCAGTAACTTCCAGTATCTTTCCCTGATCCATGAAAATAATCTGGTCAGCGATGCGCTTTGCCTGTCCAAGATTATGTGTAACAATGACAAATGTGTACTGACCTTTGAGTTCCATAAGGGTTTCTTCAATTGCGATTGTATTTTTCATATCCAGCGCGGAGCAAGGCTCGTCGAGGAGCAGGATTTCAGGATTTACACAGAGACTTCTGGCAATCGCAAGGCGCTGCTTCTGTCCGCCGGATAACTTAAGGGCAGATTTTTTTAACTGATCCTTTACTTCCTCATATAATTTTGCTTTCTTCAGACTTTCTTCTACTTTTTCAGACAGAACTTTTTTATCCCTGATACCATAATATTTTAACACATAAGTCAGATTCTTCTCAATACTGTGTGGAAAAGCAATCGGCTGTTGGAAGACCATGCCGATACGGCTTCTTAAAGTTTCTTTCGAAATAGATTTGATGTCTGTGTCATCAAGAGAAATCTTTCCGGTTGTATATCCTTGTTCCTCTTCCACCATACGATTTAAAGTTTTTAAAAATGTTGTCTTTCCGCAGCCGGATTGTCCGACGATGGCAGTAATCTTTTTATCTGGAATTGTCACAGAAATATCATGAAGAATTTCATGCTTTCCATATCCGCAATTTAAATGTTCGATTGTTAACATATTAGTTTCCCTTTCTCATGTAAGTAACAAATTTGCAGATCAGTTGAATGATCAATAGTAAAAGCATCAGTACAAATGCTGTGCCGTAGGCATAGTCCAGAGAGAATCCGTTGTTTACCAAAGTATATAAGTGATATGGCAGGGACATGAACGGATCTGTCAGTTTCGAAGGAACGCCAGCCTGCATCACTGCACCTGTGTACAGAATCGGGGCAACTGCGCCCATTCCGTATGCCATTCCAAGTGCAACTGTTCCAAGAAGTTCAGGGAAGCAGACCGGAAGAATCATTTTTCTGAGAGTATATTCTCTGGAAAGTCCAAGACCGATGGAATTAGTCATATAGGAAATTCCCTTTTCTTCAAAGACTTTGCGGGCGCGGATCGCAACAAATGGCACAATCATGGCAGAGACGCAAAGTGATGCACACAAAAGACTCCGGCTGATGCCAAAACCATAGATCAGGAGTGTGTAACCCACCAGACCAAATAAAATAGACGGGATACCGGACAGTCCTGTGATTGCAAAATTTACAATGCCGGACACATATTTGTTTCTATGGTAAAAAACAAGGTATGCGGAAGCACCGATTCCAAGGATTCCTCCAATCAGTGCGGCAAGTGCACCGAGATAAAGAGATCCCATAAGAGCCGGGAAAATTCCACCGGCAGTTCCGATTGGTACACCGGCAGGTTTGTCCAAAATGAAAGAAAGGCTCATGACAGTTTTTCCATTCCAGAATACGTACAGGAAGAGGAACAGTGTAACGCCAATGACACTTAGCCCAAGCAAGATCAGAACAATGCGGATCAAATATTTGGATACCTTAGAATTCATGTTTTGCGAACCTCCTCTTCAAAAGATAGCCGATTCCCAGTACGACCAGCAAAATGACCAGTAACACAACATTTGCAACATAAAGTGCGGACAGATGGAGACTGCCGTACTCGATACTTCCCATTTCCAGTGCAGTCAGGGAAGGCAAGGTCTGACCACGACCGAAAAGTTTCGGGAAGATCGGAGAATTTCCAATGACCATCATAACTGCCATAGTTTCGCCAAGTGCACGCCCGAAAGCCATCATAGCTCCGGCAACGATGCCTGGGCGGATTGCCGGAAAAATGATTTTGACCAGAGTTATTTCCCGGGAAAAGCCGAGTGCAAGTGCTGTCATTTCATATTGTGTACGTGCAACGCGAATAGATTCGTGACAGGTCGAGATAACGAATGGCAGCAGCATGATTGCCAGTACAATCCCGGCAGCGAGAATACATTGTCCGGCTGCCATATGAAATTGTGTGGCAAAACTTTTTACCAGGACAGTAAGTCCGATAAATCCAAAGATCACGGAAGGAATTCCGGCAACCAAGTCGATAAAAGCCAGAAAGACAGCGGCTATTTTTTCTGGAAGATAAAAATTCAGAAAGCATGCGCAGGCAACGCCGAAAATCAGAGCCAGGACTACTGCAATGAACGATACGTATAAAGTTCCTGTAATTGCAGGCAGTAGTCCAAATTGTGGGTTTGCACTGACAGGCCGCCATTCCGTAGAAGAGAGAAACATTTTTATTCCCAGTTCTGAAAAAGCGGGAATGCTTTCTTTTATGATATGGATCAGCATAATAGCCATCAGTGCGCTAACTCCAAACGCAGTGAGGTAAATAAGGAATCTGCTGATTTTATCTGGTAGTTTTCTTAACATAAGATATCCTTTCTAATTTGTATAGAGAATAGACCTTGGCATATTAAAACGCCTGTGACCGATACCTGTAACATTTTCATTATAAGATGTTTGGGCGGACCTCAAGGTCTTTCATCCACTTATGAGCAAGCTCATGTGGATTTAGACCTTTTGACTCTGGTATCATTATAAGCTACCATGCGTGTTATGCAAGAGACATTCATATATAAAGAAGAGGGTGTGCATGTGACACACCCTCTTTGGATTGAATTCAAGTCGAAAATCTTAGTTCATAGGAATGAATCCCATATCTTCTACAGTTTTCTGACCTTCGTCTCCAAGAACTACGTCTAAGAATGCCTGCTGAACAGCTGTAGGTTCACCGGAACCAACTAACAGCAGAGGTCTCTGAATGATGTAAGAACCATTGATGATATTCTCTTTTGTAGGCTCAACACCATTTACTTTCATAGTAACAACTTTTCCGGCATTCTGGTTAGCAACACCGAATGATGCATAACCGATTGCATATGGATTGTCGATGATATCCTGAACAAGTTCACCCATGGAAGAAGCCTGGATGGCATCAGATTTCACTTCTGTATCACCCATGATGTTCTTCTGGAATACTTCGTGGGCACCACCGTTAATGTCACGAGTGATAACTACGACTTCCTCATCTGGAAGAGAAGCATCAAGATCTTTCCATGTTTTATATTCACCGGAGAACAGGCTTACAATCTGCTCTGTAGAAAGGTCATCAATAATTTTAGTTACAGGGTTCTCAGGGTTTACAGCGATTGTAAGAGCATCGATACCAACCTGGTATTCTTTCTCGTCTTTGATCGCCTTTTTCTCTTCATCTTTTACACTTCTTGCTACCATACCGAAAGTAGATGTACCATCGATAACAGCTTTTGTTCCTTGTCCGGAACCACCTGCGGAAACATAAATTGCAATATCTTCATCTGGAAGAGAGGAATCATAAGCTTTCCACGTTCCATATGTATCGAAGAAATTCGTTGCGATAGAAGTAATAACCGGAGCCAGTGTAGAAGAACCATTGAACAGAATCTGGTTGCTTTCCCCATCAGCAGATGCCTCTGTTTTTGTGTCGTCTTTTGCGTCTGTGGACGCTGATTTGTTAGAGCCGCATCCTACAGCCATGGACATTACCATAGCGGCTGTAAGGAGAATTGATAATACTTTCTTTTTCATTAGAAATACCTCCCGATCACTTTTTAAAGTTTACGTGGATATTATAGCTTTTTTACAAAAACTTTACAAATAGATAAAGTTAATAATAAACATATAATTATAGATAAAATCGATTGAAATTTGAAATTAATAGAAAATATGCGAAAAAATGTGGATATTCTCAATTAATGCATTCTAAAATAAAGAAAAATTAATAAAAAATATAGATGAAGAACTCAAAGTAAGTGTATTTATGACAAGCCGATGAAACGAAATGTGAATAAATTGTTAATACAAATCATGCAGACGAAAAAACAAACAACATACAAGTAACATATGGATAAAAAGGAAAACAGAGTGACTGGTACAAGAAATTATGCTATGATTAGGGACGAAAAAACGTAGATTTACAGAGGTGCGCAGTAGAACTATGTTATACATTTGCATGATATAGCCTCCGGCAGGGCGCACATTGTCCGGTGGACAATGGTTTTGCGCCGACCGAAACGGAGTGTAGACTTGCAGAGGTGCGCAGTAGAAGTATGTCATGCAATTGCATGACGCGCACCTCGCAGCAAAAATGTCAGAGTATGCGTAAATGGAGTTGGATTATGGAAGTAGAACATGTAACACATGAATTTAAACCAATTTATAATAAAGAATCTAAAGTTTTGATGCTTGGAACGATGCCATCCCCAAAATCCCGGGAAGTAGGATTTTATTACGGGCATCCAAGAAACCGGTTCTGGAAGGTATTGTCAGATGTATGTGGAGAGGAAGTGCCGGAGACTAAGAAAGATAAAATCACATTTGCC
The DNA here is from genome assembly GCF_000420885.1 of Dorea sp. AGR2135. NCBI lineage: Bacteria > Bacillati > Bacillota > Clostridia > Lachnospirales > Lachnospiraceae > Dorea > Dorea sp. AGR2135. Next base: position 5,641 of record NZ_ATVU01000008.1, read on the forward strand.
TTGCGCAATCATATCGCAGTATGGGATGTACTGGCAGGCTGTGAGATTCGGGGAGCAGATGACAGCAGCATCCGTAATCCAAAACCAAATGACATGAATCTTATCCTAAAAGAAGCACCAATACAGGCAATCTTTGCAACCGGCCAAAAAGCAGCACAACTGTACAGACGCTATTGCTACAAAGATACGGGCATTGAAATCATCTGCCTGCCTTCCACAAGCCCTGCGAACTGCCGGGTGAGCTACGAAGAACTATATGAGGCTTATTCAGTGATACAAGAATACATTAGATAGATAATTATATATAGGTACAAAATGAAAACTTACTATTCAAGTCGAACATCCGTGAGACTTGGCGCGTGATTCTGGTCAGAGAAGCTGACATATTCCTATCAGAATCACTGCGCATCCTCGCGGAGCGTTTATCTCAGTCGGAGACCTAACTCCCACTGAGACAAATTTGCTATTATTCATCACCTGAAGAGGTGGGAGTCTTCTCGACTGAGATAAACAGGCTAAGGTAGATTTGGAATTAGGAGGTTGAATATTTATTTTAACAGGAGGAAGCTTATGACACGTGAGCAAAAAGTCAGCACGTTAATACAATATCTGAAACAGGAAAATCAAGGCTATGCCAGCATTCCGGATCCAATCGATGAGGGAGAACAAAGACGTCTTCTTCGAAGCCTCATGAATGTCCGTTATCCGGGACATGCATCAGCAGAATATGAAAAATTGCAAGATGAACTTTTACAGGAAGAAGCAGAGGAAAAAGGAATCGTGACATGCAACGATATTCCAGTAATCGAGCAGGAATATCCATGCTCAGAGATCAAGAACAGTGACCGCATTTCCCTGTGGCGCGGTGACATTACAAGACTAGGCGTAGATGCAATAGTAAATGCAGCGAACAGTCAGCTTCTCGGCTGTTTTGTACCATGTCATGGCTGCATCGACAACGCCATTCACTCGGCGGCAGGAATTCAGCTTCGTAATGAATGTGCAGAAATCATGGCAGAACAAGGACACGAAGAACCGATAGGAAAAGCAAAGATTACAAAAGGCTACAACCTTCCGGCTAAACATGTCATACATACAGTAGGACCAATTGTCGGACTGGCAGTAACAGAAAAACAAAAAGAGCAGCTAAAAGACTGCTATCTCAACTGCCTGAAAGTGGCAGAAAAATCAAGTTTAAAATCCATAGCATTTTGTTGCATCTCAACCGGAGAATTCCATTTTCCCAATAAACTGGCAGCAGAAATCGCAGTAGACACGGTTGACCGGTTTTTAACAAAAACCAGCATCGAACGTGTGATCTTTAACGTGTTCAAAGAGCAAGATTTTAATATATATAAGAAACTTTTTTGTTAGCGGTACCGGGGGTTTTTTGAAAAAACCCCGTCCCCAATTGAATTTTATCTGGAGGTTGTAGATGGATAATTTATTTTTTTGTTTAAATGCGACAGGTCCTATATTCTTAATGATGATCCTGGGACTTTTTTTTCGTCATATAGGCTGGATGGATGAGGAGTTTGCCTCGAAAATGAATAAATTCGTATTTAAAGTGCCGTTGCCGTTATTATTATTCGGGGATCTTGCGACAGTAGATTTTTCGGAAGTCTGGAATGTAAAATTTGTTATATTCTGTTTTATGGTAACCTTGATCTGCATTATAATTTCAGCGGGAATTTCCTGTCTTTGGAAGGATAAGTCTATCCGTGGGGAATTTATTCAGGCTTCTTATCGAAGCAGCGCGGCGCTTCTTGGTATTGCATTTATCCAAAATATTTATGGAAATGCGGGTATGGCGCCAGTCATGATCATCGGCAGTGTCCCGCTTTATAATATTATGGCGGTTGTTGTGCTGTCCTTTTTCAAACCGGGACAGAGCAAGATTGATAAAGAGGTACTAAAGAAAACATTAAAAGGAATTATTACCAACCCGATTATTATTGGAATTGTGATTGGACTTCTCTGGTCGGCATGCCGTCTTCCATTTTCCGGAATCCCGGCGAAGACGGTGACAAGTATTGGAAACATGGCAACTCCGATGGGACTTATGGCAATGGGAGCGACCTTTGATATCCACAAAGCTTTCGCGAAAGCCAAACCGTCTATTGTGGCGGCTGTTATGAAGCTTGTCGGATTTGCGGCAGTCTTTCTGCCAATCGCAGTCGGGCTGGGATTTAAGAATGAAGAAATCGTTGCAATCCTTGTTATGCTCGGATCTGCGACGACTGTAAGTAGTTATGTTATGGCAAAAAATATGGGACATGAAGGTGTCCTTACTGCCAGTACAGTAATGCTTACCACTATGTTCAGTGCATTCACATTGACCGGGTGGCTGTATATATTGAAAACTTTAGGAATCGTGTAATAAAGAAGCTGAATTTCGCTCATGAACATTCCGCGCACGAAACATTCCGATGAGCCGAAAACAGTAATCATATTCAGCAAGTGCCGGCAGGCAAGAATACGCCTAAGTAGCGACCGCTCCAGAGTACCTTCTAAGGAAATATCTCATTTTTAATATGTTTGTGTTTTAGGAGAAGATAGGGTACAATTAAGATTAACAACGAAGAATTGGAGGGCTTTTGTATGGGGATTTATTTGAATCCGGACAGCAGTAAGTTTGAGGAAGCTGTGAATTCAGATATCTATATAGATAAGACAGGATTGTTGACTTACACCAATTCTGTTTTGCATACGATGCAAAAATACATTTGTATTAGTCGTCCAAGACGCTTTGGGAAATCGATTGCGGCAAATATGTTGACAGCATATTATAGCCGTGGCTGTGATGCAGAACAATTGTTTTCACAGTTTGAAATTTCAAAGGATATGGATTTTAAAAAGTATCTGAATCAATACGACACGATTTCTGTAAATATGCAGGAGATTTTGAGCAGGAGCCATAATGTCTGTGAATTGATTAGCCGATTTGGCAGACTTATCATTCGAGATTTAAAAAAAGAGTATCCGGATGTGGATTATTTTGATGATACAGATGTTATAGAGTGCATGCAGGATGTATACGCGCAGAAAAAACAGCCATTTATCATTATTATAGATGAATGGGACTGCATTTTCCGAGAATATAAAGAAAATAAAGAAGCTCAGGAAAAATATCTCGATTTCCTAAGAGATTTGTTAAAGGATAAGGCGTATGTTCATCTGGCGTATATGACAGGAATTCTTCCGATAAAAAAATATGGAACTCATTCAGCTTTAAATATGTTTGATGAATTTTCTATGATAGATCCGGGACCGTTGGCGAGATATGTTGGATTTACGGAAAATGAAGTGAAGAAACTGTGTGAACAGTACCAGATGGATATGGCAGAGATAAAGAACTGGTATGATGGATATTCCTTTGAAAATGGAATCTCTATTTACAGTCCGCGTTCCGTGGTAAATTGCATGCGATTTGGAAAAATCGGAAATTACTGGAATCAGACAGAAACATTTGAAGCGCTGCGAATTTATATAGAGATGAATTTCGAAGGGCTAAAAGATGATGTCATAAGTATGATTGCGGGAAATGCAGTACCGGTAAATACAGGAAGCTTTGCCAATGATATGTCAACATTTCACACAGAAGATGATGTCCTGACACTTTTGATACATTTGGGGTATGTATCGTATGATTATGATAATAAGACTGTAAAAATTCCAAATGAAGAAGTAAGAACTGAGTATGTGAACAGTATATCTGCTTCAACATGGGGTGAAGTATCAAAGGCATTGAAAGAGTCAGCGGACACATTGGAAGCAATCTGGCAGAAACGGCCAAAGCAGGTAGCAGAAGCCGTTCGGCAGGCACATTTTGAAACTTCTCACATTCAGTACAATGATGAAAATGCATTAAGTTATACAATTTCACTCGCATTGTATGCTGCAAGAAATTTTTATGTGATTCACAGAGAGTTGGCAGGAGGAAAAGGATTTGCAGATCTTGTTTTTCTTCCGCGAAAAAAATTTCCGGAAAAACCAGCAATTGTAGTAGAACTAAAATGGGATAAAACTGCAGAAGGAGCCATTGCACAGATAAAGAATAAGGAATATTGCAGAAGCCTTGAAGAATATGAAGGAAATATTTTATTGGTAGGTGTGAATTACAATAAGCAGACAAAAGAACACGAATGTGTCATAGAAGAGTATGTAAAATAATTGTGGAAGCATAAAGAAAGCTAAAGTTGTAGACAGCATAAAATCCGGGGAGGGATACCTTATGAAGAAAATAGCATTTATCATATGTTGTATTTTAACTTTATCCTTAGCAGCTTGCAGTAACAGACAGGAAAATCCCCAGATTAGTAAGTGGGATTGTTCCGTCAACTGTGCAGAACAATCAACTTCCAACAAATATGTGATTACCTACTCTGATGAAAAATTAACATCACAGACAGGAGCACTGACCTTCTATAATGGCAATGAATTTGAAATTACCATACATCTTATTAATAACGGCGAAGAAGAACGGAGAGAAACAATCCCGGCAGGCGGTTCAACCTGCTTAAAACAACTCAAAGAAAATATAGAGTACCTCGTAGGAATACACGCAGATGTCACAGAAGATATGCCTATTAAACTGACAGCTTATGACGGAGAAAAGACGGACGCTGAACCATAAAATGATTATATGATACATTTTTAAGGTAGTAATAAAAGCTTTTGCATAACAGATTTTTAAAAAATAATGGATTTACTATTCAGTAGTGGGTATCAAAAAAATAAAGCATCAAAAGAGTCTCAAGAAAGCATTGAGTTATTTTCGCAACAATAGAAAACACTCAGCTTTCGAGAGCCCCTTTTGATACGGTCTCTTAAGGTTTTCTGAAAATTCCCTAAAAACCTTGACAAACAGGGCTTCTGTGGCTATGATATTTTGTAGTTTCATGGTTGATAAACCAGTTAAATGCGTTGAAAAAGAGGAGTATGCATAGGTCGTTCTGACAGAGAGAGATGCCCATTGGCTGCGAGGCACTTGAGAATAGAGATGCAGAAGGTAGCTTTGGAGCAGGAACGCTGAAGTCACAGTAGGCGGTCCCGGAGTCGTTCCCGTTAAAGAATAGGATGAGATGTATAGAGGAGTTTCTTCTATATAATAAAGGTGGTACCGCGAATCAATCGCCCTTTGTGAGAATAAAGGGCGTTTTTTTTATAATTAAGAAATGCATTTCCTAACTATAAAAAAGCCTCCGGCAGGATGCGCACTGCGGCGTACAATGATGGTACCGCAAGTGGCCGCCGCAGGCGCCAGAATGTGCTGGGGCACATTCTATATTTTGCCCTGAAATGTGAAAAATGTGTGAAAACATGAACCAGGAAACACGTATTTGAGGAGGAGACTATGAGTCAGAATTTGGAGAAAACTTACAATCCGAAAGAGATTGAAGACAAACTGTACCAGAAGTGGTGCGAAAATAAGTATTTCCACGCAGAAGTGGACAGAAGTAAGAAACCATTTACAATCGTAATGCCGCCACCGAATATTACCGGTAAGCTTCACATGGGACATGCTCTTGACAACACGATGCAGGATATCCTGATCCGCTACAAGAGAATGCAGGGATACAATGCACTGTGGATTCCGGGAACAGACCATGCGGCTATTTCTACAGAAGTAAAGGTTACCAATCAGTTAAAAGACGAAGGTATTGATAAAAAAGAACTTGGCCGTGAGAAATTCTTAGAGAGAACATGGCAGTGGAAAGAAGAATATGGCGGAACTATCACATCACAGCTTAAAAAGATGGGTGTTTCCTGTGACTGGGACAGAGAGCGTTTCACAATGGACGAGGGATGTTCTGAAGCAGTTGAGAAAGTATTCTTGAACCTTCATAAAAAAGGATTCATTTACAGAGGGTCCAGAATCATCAACTGGTGTCCGGTATGTAAGACTTCCCTGTCTGATGCCGAGGTAGAGCATGAAGAGCAGGACGGATTCTTCTGGCACATTAAGTACCCAATCGTAGGAACAGACCGTTTCCTTGAGATTGCAACAACACGTCCGGAGACTCTTCTGGGAGATACTGCAATTGCAGTTCACCCGGATGATGAGAGATATAAAGATATCGTTGGAAAGATGTGTAAGCTGCCACTGACAGACCGTGAGATTCCGATTGTTGCAGATTACTACGTAGACAAAGAGTTCGGAACAGGTGCTGTTAAGATCACACCGGCACATGACCCTAACGACTTTGAAGTTGGAAAACGTCACAATCTGCCAGAACTTAACATCATGAATGATGATGCTACGATCAACGAGAAGTATGGTGGAAAATATGCAGGCATGGATCGCTACGAAGCAAGAAAAGCTATGGTAAAGGATCTGAAAGAGCAGGGATATCTTGTAAAAGTTGTTCCACATTCTCATAATGTAGGAACTCACGACAGATGTCATACAACGGTAGAGCCAATGATCAAACAGCAGTGGTTCGTAAAGATGGAAGAGCTTGCAAAACCAGCCATTGAGGCGATTAAGAATGGTGAGCTTAAGTTTGTACCAGAGCGTTTTGATAAGATTTACCTGCACTGGCTTGAGAATATCCGTGACTGGTGCATATCCAGACAGATCTGGTGGGGACATAGAATCCCAGCCTACTACTGCCAGGATTGTGGAGAAGTCGTAGTAGCTTCCGAAGCACCGGAAAAATGCCCACATTGTGGTTGTACACATTTTAAACAGGATGAGGATACGCTGGATACATGGTTCAGTTCTGCGCTTTGGCCATTCTCAACACTTGGCTGGCCACATGAGACGGAGGATCTTGACTACTTCTATCCAACGAATGTACTTGTAACTGGATACGATATCATTTTCTTCTGGGTTATCCGTATGGTATTCTCAGGATATGCACATACAGGAAAGGCACCATTTAACACAGTACTGATCCACGGACTTGTTCGCGATTCTCAGGGACGCAAGATGAGTAAATCACTTGGAAATGGTATCGATCCTCTGGATATTATCGATCAGTACGGCGCAGACGCACTTCGTATGACACTGATTACAGGAAATGCTCCTGGAAATGATATGCGTTTCTACAACGAGCGTGTAGAGGCAAGCCGTAATTTTGCAAATAAAGTATGGAATGCTTCCAGATATATTCTTATGAATATGGAAGGAAAAGAGATCACAGAGCCACAGGCAGAGGATCTGGGACCAGCAGACCGCTGGATTTTATCTGCATGCAATAATGTGGTAAAAGATGTAACAGAGAACTTAGATAAGTTCGAGCTTGGAATTGCACTTTCCAAGATTTATGACTTTATCTGGGACGAGTTCTGTGACTGGTACATTGAACTTTCAAAATATGCAATCTACCACGCAGACGAGAATCCGAAGAGTGCGAACGCTGCACTTTGGACATTGAAGAAAGTTCTTGGTGACGCACTGAAGCTTCTTCACCCATACATGCCATTTGTTACAGAGGAAATCTACAGCAAACTGGTTCCAGAAGAAGAGTCCCTGATGATGTCAAGCTGGCCGGTATATGAGGAAAAATGGAATGACGCAGAGAATGAAAACATTCTGAACCATTACAAAGAAATCGTAAGAGGTGTCAGAAACGTTCGTTCCGAGATGAATGTTCCAAATTCCAGAAAGGCAACGATCTACGTTGTATGCGAGGACGAGAAGCTCTCAGCCGGTCTTGCAGTATTAAAAGAGTCTGCAATGATGATGGCATCTGCCGGAGACTTCATTGTACAGGCAGACAAGAGCGGTATTGCAGACGATGCAGTGTCTGTAGTAGTTCCGGATGCAACCGTTTATGTGCCGCTTGAGGAGCTGATCGATTTTGAGCAGGAAAAAGAGCGTCTTACAAAAGAAGAGACTCGCCTGAATAAAGAGATTGCACGTTCCAACGGCATGCTGAATAACGAGAAGTTTGTAAGCAAAGCACCGGCTGCAAAGGTACAGGAAGAGCGTGAGAAACTGGAAAAATATGAGCAGATGCTTGCTCAGGTCAAGGAGCGTCTTGCAGGATTACAGAAAAAATAAATGTAAGGGGATATTATGAAAAAGCTGCGAAAGGAAGAGGTTATAGCATACTGGAAGGAACGTAGAGAGCGAAGGGCAAAAATACTGGAAGAGAGAAGAAATGGTGCATTTGCGCAGAAGATGAAACCTGTCTATCAGTTTATGAACCGGTTTTCTCTGATATTTCACGCGCTTTTAGCATGTCTGATCAACTTTGCAATTGAGGCAATTTCAAGACATTCACTTGTTCAGGCATGGAGCTATATGACACAGACACCACTCGTCTTCCTTTACAATACATTTATGATATTTATGACATTTACGGTGGTATACCTGTTCAGGCGAAGGGTGTTCACAAGAATCATTATCGGTGTACTTTGGATGATTCTTGGAATCTGTAACGGTTACATGCTGATGAAGCGAGTGACACCGTTCAATGCCCAGGACCTGAAGGTAGCAACCGATGCGGTCAGCCTGATCAACAATTATTTCAATGGATTTGAGATCGTGATCGTATTGGTGGGAATTGCAGCGGTCGTTATATGGCTGATTTCCATGTGGCGCCGCGGTGGTCAGTATGAAGGGAAAATGCACCGGCTTCTGGCAATTGCCGGAGTGGCTGTATGTGCCATGCTATTCAGCTTCACAACAGATCAGGCAATTGATAAGCGAGTGCTTTCCACATACTTTGGAAATATTGCATTTGCCTATGAGGATTACGGACTTCCGTACTGCTTTATGTCCAGTGTATTTAATACAGGAATCGATGAGCCGAATGATTATAATGAGGAGACTATTGATCGGATTACGAATAACGGAGAAATGGCCGAGAATAAAACAGGGCGTGCCTCTGATGATCTTCCGAATATCATTGTGGTTCAGTTAGAGTCCTATTTTGATGTAGATGAGGCGGAATTTTTCACAACAAGCGAAGATGCATGCCCGAATCTGCATGAGATGTACAAGAATTATTCTTCCGGATATTTCAAAGTTCCGTCTGTAGGAGCAGGAACCGCGAATACAGAGTTCGAAGTGCTGACAGGAATGAATATGCGTTTCTTCGGACCTGGAGAGTATCCGTATAAAACAGTTGTCAAGAACCAGCCATGTGAGAGTGCTGCAACAGCTCTCTCAGCACTGGGATACGGTACTCATGGACTGCACAATAACGGAGGTAACTTCTACAGCCGTGCAAAAGTCTATGATCATATGGGATTTGACAGTTTTACAAGTAAAGAGTTTATGAATATTCTTCAGCTTACGCCAAATGGATGGGCAAAGGACGAGGTTCTGGTAGACAATATTATGGAAGCTATGGATACGACCGAGCAGCAGGATTTCGTATTTACCGTCAGTGTGCAGGGACATGGAGATTACCCGGAGGAGCAGCTGATTGAGAATCCGAAGATCAAAGTAGAAGGTATCGATGACGAAGCAAAGAAGAATAAATGGGAATATTATGTAAACATGGTCTATGAGATGGACCAGTTTGCAGGAGATCTTGTGAAAGCAGTGGAAGATCGTGGAGAACCGGCAGTTGTCGTATTCTACGGAGACCATTTACCGACTATGGGACTTACCGCAGAAGATTTAAAGAGCCGTTATCTCTATAACACAAATTATGTGATCTGGGATAACATCGGACTGGAACAGCAGGATAGAAATATTCCGGCTTATCAGCTAATGGCGGATGTGATGAACCGCCTGGATATTCATTCCGGAACATTGTTCAATTATCATCAGCAGAGACAGAATTCCAAGAATTACCTGTCAGACTTAGAGCTTCTCCAGTATGATATTCTGTATGGCAAGCAGTATGTTTACAAGGGCAATCCGCCGATTACGGAAGGTCATATGGAAATGGGTGTGAAGGACGTTACGCTGACGAACATCGTTCCGTATCTGGAAAAAGGCTACAGCCTGTATGGCGAGAACTTTACGAAGTCAAGTAAGGTTTACATCAATGGCGAGAAGCAAAAGAGTACATTTTTAAATAATACACGAATCGTTCTTCCAAGCACAGAGCTTAGCGAGGGAGATGTTATCACTGTCAGCCAGGTAGGATCCAGCAATACAATCTTCAGAACGACGGACGAATACATTTACCAGGGCGGACAGCTTGTAAGGCAGGAAGGAACAGGAACGGATACAACAAAATCCTGGACAGAACAGGAAAACGAGGAAAAATAAATGAATAGTAAGCCTGTTAACTACAAGGAGGCAGTCGAGTATATCGAAAGCATTCCGAAGTTTACACAAAAGCACACGCAGGAGCACACAAGAGAGTTCTTAGAGCGGCTTGGCAGACCGGCATTTGACCGGAAGGTGGTACATGTGGCAGGAACCAATGGCAAAGGTTCTGTGTGTGCATATATTCAGGCAATCTTAGAAGCTGAGGGGAAGAAGACGGGATTTTTTACTTCCCCTCATCTTATATCTATCAACGAGCGGATTCAGATAGGAAGAAAGCCGATTGACAACGAAGAATTTTATCAGGTCTTTGAGCATGTCTATGATGTCGTGAAAAAAATGGAAGAAGAGGGAATTCCGCATCCATCTTATTTTGAATTTTTATTTGGCATGGGACTAAGTGCATTTGAAAAATCTGATGTAGAATATATTGTTCTGGAGACAGGACTGGGGGGAAGACTGGATGCAACCAATGCATTTCCGTGTCCGGCGTTGACAGTCATTACATCGATCAGCCTGGATCATACCATGATCCTCGGGAATACAATAGAGCAGATTGCAGCAGAAAAAGCAGGGATCATCAAAGAAGGAACGCCGGTGATTTTTGACGGAAATGATGAGGCAGCTGCCGAGATTATCCGAAATACGGCGAAAGAGCATCATGCGCCATGTCGGGAAATCGGGAAAAATGCGTTCGAAATCCGGGAAGTTACCCGCAAACATATTGCATTTTCACGGACAAATGCTTATCATAAAGATGTTATCTGGCAAGTGCCGATCTGTGGTATCTATCAGGTGAAAAATGCAGAGATTGCAATCGAAGCAGCCCAGTGTCTGCTTGGGAATAAACCAGAGCATGAAGAAATGTGGCGCGATGCCGTTGCTAAAATCCAATGGCAGGGACGTATGGAAGAATGCGCAGACCATTTTATCATTGACGGAGCCCACAACCCGGGAGCAATCGAAGCGTTTGTAGAAAGCGTTCGTGCACTGAAAGAGGAAGAACCGCCGATTCTCATATTTTCAGCGGTATCTGATAAAAAATATGAGCAGATGATAGAATATCTTTGCAGACATTTGCAGACGAAAGCGTTTGTTGTGACAGAGATTGAAGATAAAAGAAGAGTTCCGGCTGGCGAACTGGGGGAGATTTTTAAGCGATATGCAAGGTGTCCGGTGTATGTGAAGGCTGATGTAAAAGATGCCGTAGCATGTGCCTATGAGATGCGTACCAAAGAGACATACATTTACTGTATTGGTTCTCTTTACCTGGCAGGAATGGTAGAAAAGGCGCTACAGGAGGTGGAGACGTCATGTTAAATTACGAAGAAGAACTGAAAAAATTCCAGCCAAGCCTGGAAGTTGAAGATATTGAGGAAGCAGTATACAGAGAAGACCTGACGGATATGCAGGACATTATCCGCGAAGCAGTAGAGCAGACGAAGTAGTAATGAGTCGCGATACAGATAGAAAATAAGAGGGAATATAAATATATGGACTACACAGTGAAACTAGCGTACCAGTCTAACTACTGGTACAATGACGGACTGGCAAAAGCCCAGGTAAGGGATATGTCCGGTGCGATTACATCACTGAAGAAAAGTCTTCAGTATAACCGGTCGAACCTGGCCGCCAGAAATCTTCTGGGACTTGTCTACTACGGGCGTGGAGATGTGATCGAAGCGCTGGTGGAGTGGATCCTCAGCAAGAATTTTCAATCAAAAGACAATATAGCCAGTTATTTTATCAGCAAAGTACAGGAGACGCCGGGAGAACTGGAAGAGATCAACCAGGCAGTCAAACGATACAATCAAAGTCTGGAATATGCAAGACAGGGTGGAGAAGATCTTGCAATCATCCAGTTAAAAAAAGCAGTAGCAGCACACCCGACTTACGTCAAGGCATACCAGCTTCTGGCATTGCTTTATATTAAGACCGAGCAGTATGCCAGTGCGAGACAGATACTCAGGAAAGTACACAGACTGGATGCAACAGATGAAAAGACAATCCGTTACATGCATGAACTTACCGAGATAAGAAAAGAACGTCCGATGAGTGTCAGGCAGTCTGCAAAAAATCAGCAGAAAACGGTTAAATACCAGCTTGGAAATGAAAGCATTATTCAGCCGGTGCCGACCGGGATCAAAGAAAAGGCCAGCATTCACACGGTTGCGAATATTGCAGTCGGTGTATTGGTCGGTGTTGCAGTGATGTGGTTTTTGATCATGCCGGCGATTCATTCGTCAGAGAAAAAAGCATTGAATAAGCAGACCGTTTCATTTAGTGATCAGATTGCAGAACAGAAATCCCAGATCAGCGCACTGAAGACAGAACTGGAAACTTATCGGGCCAGCAGTGAAGAGACAGAAAATGCACAGGCAACTGCAGCTTCAACACAAGACAGCTATGAAGTCGTCATGAATATTGCAGAGCATTATAAATCCGAAGATATGAGTAATGCTGCCATGGCAGAAGAACTTATGAAAGTCAATGCAGATTCTCTTGGAGCTGTCGGAAGAGCAAAATTCGATGAACTGACCGGAAAGATTTATCCGGATGCCTGCAAAAAGCAATATAGAGCCGCAAAAGAAGCTTATGATTCAGGTGAGTATGATACAGTGATTTCCAGTCTCGAGACAGTTATGCAGATGGATGAAAGCTACAACGATGGCGCAGCGATGCTCCTTCTGGCACAAGGTTACGAGAAAAAAGGTGATCAGGATAAGGCCAACACGACTTATCAGAAAATCATTGAAACCTGGCCGGACACCGATGTAGCCACCCAGGCACAGCAGGCGCTCGACGCTCAGAGCGGAAATACTGACAACAGCGACAGCAAAAAATCCGGCGACACCAAAAAAAACAGTGACAACGACGATAATGGCGATAACAACTAAGAAAATATGATTGCCAAATCCATTATTTGCCTGAAAAAATTACAGGCAGAGTAGTGAAAGTTATTACATGAGAACAATAGAATAAACCCAAACACACAAAAGAGGATACGCTAACCCGCGTACCCTCTTTTGCTATATGAAGATACTTAAAAATATACAACAGATTTGGTTAATGCACTGGGCACCTGAAAATTATATCTTTCACAAGAAGGTACTCTGGAGCGGCCGGTACTTAGGCGGTGTTCTTTGGCGCCTTATGTACCGCTGCCAGCGGAAGGTAGTGCGAACGTGCCTTCGGTGAAAGATATAATTTTCGGGTTCGTGCAGCCCGCTGCCAGCGGAAGGTAGTGCGAACGTGCCTTTGGTGAACTATATGATTTCCAGGTGTGTAGAATGGAAAAAGTATAGAAACAAGCTTTATAAAAAAAGGAGGCCGAAAATTGAAATATCAAGTACAGGAAAACTGTCTCACAATTTTTCTCCCCCACGAACTGGATCACCACAATGCGGAGGAAATCCGCCGGGAATCCGACCATCTGATCATACGAAATCATATCCGTTACATCATATTTGATTTTGCGGAGACAGATTTTATGGACAGTTCGGGGATTGGAATGATCATGGGACGTTACAGACAGATTTATATGCTGGGCGGAGAAATCTGTGCAGCCCACGCAAATGAGCGTGTCAAAAAAATATTAACCATGTCCGGTGTGACAAAAATAATGGAAATCATAGAGGAGGATCAGTAAATGGATCACACGAATGAAATGCAACTTATCTTCGACAGTCGTTCCAGCAATGAATCATTTGCCAGGGTGACGGTAGCAGCATTTATGACATCGCTTAATCCGACAGTGGAGGAAGTATCTGATGTAAAAACAGCAGTGTCGGAAGCTGTGACAAATGCAATCATACATGGATATGAAGGAGAAGTACATAATATCTGTATCCGGTGCAGAACGAAAGAACAGACGCTTTTTGTGGAAATTGAAGATTATGGAAAAGGTATCGAAGATGTTGAAAAGGCAATGGAACCACTTTTTACAACAAAAGCGGAAGCGGAACGATCCGGCATGGGGTTTTCCTTTATGGAAGCATTTATGGACAGTCTGGAAGTGGAATCAACGCTGGGCAAAGGGACACTTGTAAAAATGTCGAAAATCATCGGAAAAGGAAGGAAAATATGGACCACACAATCGCTCTGATTCAGAGATCCCACGAAGGAGATGAAGAAGCAAGAGCACGATTGGTGGAGGAAAATGCAGGACTTGTCTGGTGTATAGTGAAACGTTTCTATAACCGGGGTGTGGAAACGGAAGATTTATTTCAGATTGGAAATATCGGTCTGATTAAAGCAATCGACAAATTTGACCTGAGCTACGATGTGAAATTTTCAACTTACGCTGTGCCGATGATTTCCGGTGAAATCAAACGTTTCTTACGGGATGACGGCATGATAAAAGTCAGCCGTTCTTTAAAAGAACTGGCGTACAAAGCATATTTGTTGAAAGAAGATTTACAGAATCAGTGGGGGCGTGAACCGACTGTGGGCGAACTTTCAGAGCGTCTGGGAGTCGAGCAGGAGGAATTGGTCATGGCACTGGATGCAGGCGGAGACGTCGAGTCCTTGCATAAACCTATTTATCAAAAAGACGGACAGGAAATCCGTCTCATGGACAAGCTTGAGGAAAAGAGCGAAGAACATGAGCAGGTTCTGAATCATATAGTTCTGACGGAACTTCTTGGAGTGTTGAATCAGGACGAAAAAAGACTCATTTATCTGCGCTATTTTGCGGAGCAGACCCAGTCCCAGGTCGGACGCGAGCTTGGAATTTCACAGGTTCAGGTCTCAAGAATGGAAAAGAAAATACTCGGACAGCTTAAAAATGCATATTTTCATGGAAAGCCGACATACTAACATTTAAATAAAGAGTTTCGCAAATATTTCATTTAGCATAGGGAAAGAGTCGACGATAACTGCAATGGATCCAGTGTGGAAATGAATGGAACTATGGCGAAAGAAAGTGTAAGAAAGGTGTGAAAAATGTGCAGGAACAATTAGAAAAAGCGAGAAAAAGACTCAGAATCTGCCTCATTGCAGTAGTGATTCTGGCAATAGTGGCAGGCTGTGCGTATTATTTTGGCGATTTTGGCAAAGAGCGAGACGTGACGGAAGGAACGCTGGTGAGAGGCGCGCAAGATGCACAGGGAGATGTAAGGGTTCTATATAGCTCCAATACGACTAAGATAGATACATCTATGCCATATAGTGAAAATATGTCAAAGACTGAGGACTGGGGACGGAATTTAACAGCTGGGGTGTCGGGAGGTTCTGTATATGACTGCCAGTAAAGAGACTGTTTATATAAAGGCAGACCGTAATGTAGAAGTCACGGATCCGTGTGTAAAATTAGGGGATATTCTGTCCATGGAATGTGCAAATCCGACAGTTCTGCCGAAGCTTAAGACAATCAAACTTCTGCGGTTTCATGGAGTTGATAAAAAGACACAAAATCGTGTCGCGGTTTCCATTTTGAAAGTTATCGAATGTATACATGCAGAATATCCGGAGATTGAAGTTCAGAATCTGGGTGAGCAGGACTTTATCATCACTTATGAGGAACAGCAAAGCGTGGGCGGTGTCTGGCACATTTTAAAAACAAGTCAAGTTGTACTGATTAGTTTTATGGGGGCGGCGTTTTCCATTATGGCATTCAATAATGACGTCGGTGTGACAAAAATGTTCAGTCAGATTTATGAACTGGTAACAGGAACAAAAAGTGATGGATTTACAGTGCTGGAATTTACGTACAGTATCGGAATTGCCATTGGAATTCTGACATTTTTCAATCATTTTGGAAAGAGGAGATTTTCCGTAGATCCAACTCCGATAGAAGTGGAAATGCGTCTGTATGAGAATGATCTTCAGACGACTTTGATTGAAAACATTTCCAGAAAGGAGCAGGAATTAGATGTGGGCACAAAATATCCTACTGGCAGTCATCGGTCTTAGTGCAGGTGTGATCGTAGCCAGCGGACTTTTTTCATTTGTCATTGAATTAGGTGTTGTGTCCGATTTTGCAGACCGCACCCACACAGGCGAACACATTTTGCTCTACGAGGACAGCGTGGCGCTGGGTGGAATACTGGCGAATATTTTCTGGGTGTTTCACATATCCATACCCGGTGGGAATATATTGGCAGCAGTGTTCGGGATTCTTAGTGGAATATTTGTGGGATGCTGGGCGATGGCACTTGCAGAAATGTTGAATGTATTTCCAATCTTCATCCGGCGTATGAAGATCATAAAAAGCGTACCATATCTCATACTTGGAATCGCAGTCGGAAAGACTGTGGGTGCGCTTTTGTTTTTTGCAAATCACTGGGGACAGTAATAATGCCGAGGCATTCTTGAAAGAATACTTTGCCGTTCAAAGGCAGGGACGAATCGAAAAAAGCGTTCATTGACAGGAAAGTCATGTGGAAAAAGAAAGGAGAGGAACATGGATAAACAAAAGCAACAGGAAGCATATAAGAATTACGTCAAGCAGAAGACGCCGGTACACAATCTGCCACTCAATATGCTCAAAGCATTTATTACAGGAGGCATTATCTGCACAATTGGACAGGGCATTTTGAATTATTGCAGGCACCTTGGAATAGAAAAAGACATCAGCGCAGGCTGGACTTCCATGATTCTGATTCTCTTAAGCGTCTTGCTCACTGGATTTAACATTTATCCGCAGATCGCAAAATGGGGCGGCGCAGGAGCGTTGGTTCCGATTACCGGATTTGCGAACTCCGTGGCGGCACCGGCAATTGAATATCAGAAAGAAGGACAGGTCATGGGAATCGGCTGCAAGATATTTACCATAGCAGGTCCGGTGATATTATATGGAATCTTTTCAAGCTGGGTACTTGGAGTGGGGTATTGGATATGGAAGATTTTGAAAGTGGTGTGAAAAATTTTTTAGATAGCGGACAGCAAGTCTCCAAAAGGAGCCGATAAAGGAGCTAAAAAAGAGCCAAAAAGGAGCCAAAAGGGAGCCGATAAGAGAAGTGTAAAAAGATGATAAGTTATGGGGAGTAGAAATGCTCCTCGTTTTTTTATTGACACATATATCACGGTGCGATATACTAACTATATCGAAGTACAATGTATCGCACTGAAAGGATTGAATTATGGACGCACATATTAAAAAGGTTTATGTTCCGATGACGGAGACAGGGTTTTACATCTTGTTATGCCTGCGCTCTCCGAATCACGGGTATGGAGTTGTACAGAAGGTAAGAGAAATGACAGACAATGAAGTGGTACTCGGTCCGGGAACCATGTATGGAAGTTTGGCAAAGATGGAAAAGGACGGATTGATTGAATTCGTAAGAGAGGAAGATAAGCGCAAGATTTATCAGATTACGGAGCTTGGGATGGAAGTACTGGAACTGGAGCTGAAACGGATTCAAAGATTGTATCGCAACGCACAGGAGGTATTGTAATGAGTGAGACAAAAAAGGAACTTCGCTGGTTTTCAATTATGGATTATGAAAAAGAAGCCCGTTATCTGAGCAGAATGCATCAGAAAGGCTGGAAATTCAAAAGAGTAACAATGCCTGGAATCTATACATTTGAAAAATGCGAGCCTGAGAAAGTGATCTATCAGTTGGATTATAATCAGGAAGGCATGAAAAACCAGATGGAATATGTGAAAATGTTTGAAGACTGCGGCTGGGAGTATCTTCTGGAATTTGCAGGATACAGTTATTTCAGAAAACCGGAAGCACAGATGTCCAGGGAAGAAGAGATATTCTGCGATGATGAATCGAGACTGGATATGATGAACCGGATCTTCCGGGGAAGAGTAATTCCACTGATTGTGATTTTCTGCTGTTTGGTTGTGAATGGATACAATGCTATGGCAGGACACGGAGGATATGTACTTGCAAGTGTGTTTAGCATATTAATGATTTTGTACATTGTTACCTTTTTACAATTCACATTAAAATACATCTCATTTCGACGGAAGATAAAGTAGATGTATATTATATTGATTTAAAAGTTAAACTGTTTAGTATATATCAATTATCGGGATAAGAGAATTTATACAAATGAATTGATAAGAAGGTGAAATTTCCCACACGTTTCTAGGAAAATAATTTAAAAAATATGTTATATATAACAATTTTATTGCGAAAAATCATAGAATATGTTATATATGACAATATAGAATAAGAAGGAAAGAATATGCTACATATAACATAATTTGGCTTGAATTGAATAAAATATGTTATTATTAACATAAAAAGGAGATTGATATTATGGACAGCGAGGATATGAATTCTATATTTGAGCAAATCAAAAATATAAGAAAACCTAATGCAAAATTAACAAAAGAAAATCAAGAAAATGAAAAAGACGATTTAAAAGATGTATTAAGTGGAGTAACGGAAGAGATTCAGCGGGTTTTGAAAGAAAATAATTTTACGCAAGAAGATTTATGCCGAATTACAAATATGTCACAATCGAATATTAGCAAAATACAAAACGGTAAAGTAGTTCCAAGAATAGAAACATTGCAGAAAATTGCTAATGCTACACACACAAAGCTTATAATTAGCTTTGAGAGTATAGAAGGAGAAGTGTAAAATGGCGAATATTAATTCAATTGAAATAAATCAATTCAGAGGAATCAGGCAATTAACTATTTCAAACTTTTCAAAGATTAATCTTATTGTAGGTGATAACAATAGTGGAAAAACTACGTTTCTGGAGGCTGTTCAGTTATTGTTTGCCAAGTCACAGCTTAGTTCTGTAAAAAAAATTATAAAACAGAGAACAGTACTTAATGTTAGTGAGAGTAGTTTTTATACTTCTTTTATAAAAATGTTCAATGTGAATCAAGAAAGTGAATTATTAGATTTTGATATTTATGCAGTCAGTAATAATGGACCAATTAGATTTGAAATGAGGGGACGTGAAAGAACTATTTCGGGAGAAGAAGCTCTTCAAATGTCGACAATGTCATTGGGGCAAAAAGCTCATTATAAAAAAGAGTCAACAGTTGTTCCGGAAACAGCCAAGTTATTTTCGGGAAGCATTATAAGTCAAAATGGCAAAAAGCCGATAGAGAAGGATATTCATTTTACTTCTTTAGACAATGTAAGTGTAGGTCCTGTGATTAAAAGGGAAGTTCAATATATTCCATCATTTGGACATTTACGATATGATCTCTTGAAAAATTTTGTAGATAATCCAGAATATAAAAAGTTAGCTATTAGCATTTTGAAGCAATTTGATGATTCTATAGTTGATATTTGTTATACAAAGGCTGATGATGGTTGTTTTTTAGAATCAATTATCACAGCAGATGGGATAAATATGCCTTTTTCGGTATATGGCGATGGAGTAAAAAAAATACTTTATATTTTGAATAAATTATTCGATGCAACGGACTCAATTTTGTTAATTGACGAAATAGAGACAGGATTGCATAAAAAGTATTATGATAGATTATTTCCTGTTGTATTTGAATTGGCTAAGAAACTTAATGTTCAATTATTTATAGCAACTCATAGCATGGAAGCGATTGATGCAATATTATCATATGGAAATTATGAAAATGATAGTAATGACACTGAACCAATCAGGGTCATCACTTTAAAGAAAGTTTATTCAAATGATGATAAGGGAAGCAATGTAGTTGCGAGAAATGTAGCTGGTAAATATGTGTACGATAATAGAAAAGCATTTGAATTTGAGGTGCGCCTATGATGATTGAATTAATGCTTGTTGAAGGTGTATCAGATGTGCAGTTAATTAGCTATTATTTACAAAATGTATATGGTTGGAAACATGAAAAAAAGAATGATTTGAGGCTGGAACCACTTGACGGACATGATCATATAGAGAGTCTTTCAAAAGGGGAAAATCAACTTATTTTATGTGGGGTAGGGGGAAATGGCAGGTTTGCACATTTTATAGAAAAACATCGAATAAATAGCATAATAATTGAGCGAGAAATTTCTTCTGTGATGGTTGTGACAGATCGAGATGAAGATTCAATTTCAAAAATTAGAAGAAGAATAAATGACTTATTTGAGAATATATCATATAGAGCAGGTGAGTGGATTAATAATGAAATAAAAGATTCGTTTGGACAACCAAAACAAATAGATACATATCTCTTAATTGTACCAATGGATAAAAAAGGTGCATTGGAAAATGTAATAATTGATGCTTTAAGAGATATACCAGAAGAAAAGGCATTAATAGAAGAAGTAATTGGATTTATTGACTCGCTAAAAGAAGAGGTAGTTCCAGAACTATCTCGAATCAATAGCGCAAATAAGGCTACAGTAGGAACATTTTTCAGCGTTAGAGATCCCAAACATGCTATGAGGTCATTTGCAACATATGTGTCTAAAATTGATTGGTCGAAATCAGAATCATTAAATGAGATGTTTTTGCCGTTTATGGACTTGGGAACAACAAAAGAATTGTATATGTAAGTAAATGTGGCATGCGTTGCACAAGGTTTATACATAGACTAGGGGGAAGTAAGATTTTCTTACTTCCCCCTAATTTCATATGCATATATTCTGTACAAAAATACTGAAAGCAGCATTGCACCGAATGGAATACAGTATGACGAATTCGTATACACCCAAAGGAAAAGATTTGTCATAATACTGCCTGTTACAAGTAATAAAAGCGCCGGTAAAGCAAGAAAAATTAATTCCTCAATAATTTTGAAATTTTTCATATTGCATAGGAAAAGCATGAGCAGAAATGCAACCACATAGTAGATTGCATGCAGTCCATTTCCTAAATACATAATAATTGTTGCCTTCGGGGAATCAAAAAGTTCCCATAAGTGATTCTCATAGATTTTCAATTGTGATGTCGCAAAATAGTGAAGTACAAAGCTTAATATCAATCCACAATACAGTCCCCAAAATCGAAATCGATCTTTCATTGCATGTCCTCCTTGTATAATTTGTGTAAATGAATTGAAAATATTTCCCTGTGTCATGAATTTTAGTTGTGAACCTTTTTTGAGTATTGAAATATCTTCTTTTATTTATTGAATTATCAGTATCTTCAGAATACTATGAAAAAGATAGATTGTCTTATTTTCACGCGTTGATTGTTTTCCCATAATTTATATAAATCCTTTATCAAAATTTGTGATGAGCCCATATTTCCCGAAATACGCGGAATATCAATATTTATTACTCTTTATTGAATATGTATCATCATGTCTTAAGTTATTATACTGGAATCATCGAAAGACAGCAAGAACAAGTAATTAAGGCGGTGTGTAAATGAATGCAGAACACAGAATACGGCTGATACGGGTGATAGAAAAAATAGAGAAAAATCCAAAGTTCAGCAAAAAAATTGGTATCAAAGATAAGACAAAAGAAAAATTACAGGAAAGACGAGGAGTAAGAGTATGAAGAAAAAATTAAGATTGGATTTGTGGTGTTAGTTTTCATTGTGGTAAGCGTATGTGGAGTGTCTGTTTACAGGCATTTCACAGCGCCGAAAAAGGAAAGTGTTCCACTTGAGACGGTGATTCGGAATTCATCGGATCTGATAACGCAGAAAATGTAGTACACAGCCTGTATGATAACATTGTAGATGGAAGAAAAATTGTGGTAGAGTTTAAGTAAAAAAAAAAAATCCCCTTGTTTTGTGGTAAAATTACGATATATAATGTCAGCACGAAGAACAAAGTAATTTGCAGGCATTGTAATGTAAAATTGAGCTACAAAATAAAGGGATTTTTTTCGTGAATAAATTTTTCAATCATTACTGGATTATGGTTGTGGAATTAAAGATTGATGAAAAAAGGAGATTAAAATATGCCAAGAGTAAGAATTATTAAGAAAAATGATGAGTATTCTTCCGAGTACGACTTGGGAGATATTTTTGAAATCACAGGAACCTGGTACGGTGGTGTACACATTGAGGGAAAATCCGGGGTTCCGGTTTCGTTGGACAAGGATGAATATATGGAACTGGACACAGAACCACAGGAGCAAAAAAATCCGGCAGTAGGAGAAGTGCCGGAGCGGGACATTCTTGTAGGAGATATTGTGCAGCATTTTAAACGGGAGTGGGTGTCTTCTGAAACTTCGGAATACTTATACAAGGTTCTGGCATTTGCGCAGCATACGGAGACGGGAGAGAAGCTGGTCGTTTATCAGGGGATGTATCCGCCGTTCAAGATATGTGCCAGACCGTATGATATGTTTATGAGTGAGGTGGATCAGGAAAAATATCCAAAGATCCGGCAAAAATACCGATTTGAAAAAATAAAATTGTAGGAGAGCAGCGCCAGAGAAGCGTGGATATTCAGATGCCGGTCATGGATGGCTACATGGCAACGAAAAAGATCCGAAGTCTGGAAGATTCGGATCTTGCAAATATTCCAATTATTGCACTTTCTGCAAATGCATTTGAGGAAGACAGAAAAGCATCGACCGATGCCGGAATGAATGGACATCTGGCAAAACCGGTCAATGTATCAGAATTATTGAAAATGCTTTGTAAGTTGTTTTAGGAGAAATTTGATTTCTGCAAAATATTCCCGGAACATATTGTTCGGCAGATATACTTTCGTGGAGCCGCAGGAAATACCGTAAGCGTTTGGTATCTTCTGCGCCCGCGCAATCTGCATAGCGCGGAACATATGAAAATCATTGGTCAAAATTCCAACGGTATTCGTTGTGTTGCTATCCAGTGCGTGATTTATCGTATCTGCAGAAATCAGTTTCATGCTGTTAGTCAGATTCTGGGCAGTGGTGGTTGATTTATCCTCCAGAATAATGCGCCCGGAATCAATTCCGCGCTTCACCAGATAATCTGCCATGCAGCTTGCCTCTGTAAGGGGTTCGTTTGATCCCTGGCCTCCGGTGACAATGCATCGGGTTTCCGGATTTGCAGACAGATATTCATAAGCCTTGTCCAGTCGAAATTTTAGAACCGGGCTTGGACCATTTTTATAGACTTGTGCACCTAACACGATAAGATAGTCCAGATTATCAGGACCCGCTACATGCATCTGGCTTATGATTAGTCCTTCAATAATAAGGAAAGATGCCAGACAACCGGCCAATATAATGACAATTCCTTTTTTTAGAATATCAGGAAACATTTTCCATAGATTAAAATGAATTCCAATAGCAACGCATATAAAAAAGACAGCCAGAACGAACCAGACTGCGAAAAATGCTGTACCAGAGCCAATAGCGCGGACTGCAATGCCGTATGTGCCACATACTAAAGCCAGTATAATGCATAAAAGAAATAAAAAAGTGTGCATGTAAATGATAAACCTTTCTACAAATTTATTTACATTCTATCATAGATTGGTAAGAAATACTACCTTTTTACATTGTATCGAAAATAGGAAAGCTT
The DNA here is from genome assembly GCF_000420885.1 of Dorea sp. AGR2135. Classification (NCBI taxonomy): domain Bacteria; kingdom Bacillati; phylum Bacillota; class Clostridia; order Lachnospirales; family Lachnospiraceae; genus Dorea; species Dorea sp. AGR2135. Next base: position 29,144 of record NZ_ATVU01000008.1, read on the forward strand.
TATAATGGAACGATAGAAATTCGAATGATAAATGTTGATAAAAAGGGGATAAGCAGATGGATTACAACCTGATTGTGCAGGAAATATTAAATATTGGAGAAGAGCTGTTGAAAAGCGGGGCAGAAATATTTCGTGTGGAGGACAGTCTGTATCGCATGTGCAGAAGTTATGGATTTGTGCGAAGTGATGTCTATGCTTCGCAGATCAATATTCAAATGACGGTGGAGACGCCCGAAGGAGAGATTATCACACAGATCCGTTATATTGAAATGACAAGTCCTCATTATGATAAACTGGATCAGCTTAATAACTTGTCCAGATATATTTGTGCCAATACTCCGGAACAGGCAGAGATTCATGAACGTTATGAAAAAATTGCAAAAAGTAAAGTACTTGCATTTCCACTTATGGTGCTGGCACAGATTGTAAGTGGAACTTCATTTGCAATTTTTTTCGGAGGAGGACGAAATGATGCGATTGTAGCCGTTTTTGCTTCAGCTGCAATGGCACTTACCGGATACTGGATTGGAAAACAGGAAAAGAATCCGATGATCTATAATCTAGTTCTCGCATTTGTAACAGAGATGGTGATACTTTTAGCAGAAAAAATGGGAATTGCAATTCATTCGGATCGTATTATGATCGGGATTGTCATGGTGCTGATCAGTACCCTTGGCGTGATCAATGGACTGCGTGATGTTGTTCAGAGAAACTTTACTTCCGGAACTCTGGAGATTATGAATTCTGTGCTTGGAGCCCTCGGAATTGCATTTGGAATTGCTTTAGCAATGAAAATGTTGCATGGCGGTGGAAATGCGGGAGGAGCAGTGCTAAACTCCAATATATTTGTGCAGGCGGTTTCGGTATCAGTCGGAAGTATCGGACTGGCTGGAATTTATCAGATACGTGGCAAAAAAGTTATTTATTCAGGAATCGGAGCATTTCTGACATGGACAGTCTATCTGATCGTGAGACAATTCGGCGGCAGTTATTTGTTCGGAATGCTTCTGGCATCTGTATTTGTGGGAATGTATGCATTTGTAATGGCCAGAATAAATAAAGCGCCGTCCACAATCTTTCTGACAGCATCTGTATTTCCGCTGATGCCGGGAGCCAATCTTTATTATATGATGTACGGCTGTGTGAAGCAGAACATGGCGCTTGCCATAGAACATATGATTCTCCTGGTGGAGACCTGTCTGATGATCGTATTTGGATTTTTACTTGTGGATATTGTATCGAGAATCGTGATGCGAATTTTGGGACAGGAATATCATATTGGAAAGAATCAATAATGGAGAAAAAATAATCGGATCAGGGGAATATTTTGCCAGAAAAAGAAACATACTAATTTCATGTTGAAAATATGAGAACAGGCAGATGCCATGTGCTGCATGCCATTGCGAGATATTGCATGACATGCATTTGGCAGTAAGAATGTCGAGGCTGTTCTTGTATTCTTTGAAAAAGAAAAGGGAGTTGGAATACATGAAATTAGTAAAAGGAGCGCAGAGTATAGCATATGACCGGGCGCCTTATCTTATCAGCAGTGCAGCTGTTGTCGGGAAAAAAGAAGGGGAAGGGCCGATTGGAGAAATGTTTGACCTGGTCGGAGAAAGTGATTTGTTTGGAGAAAATACGTGGGAGGAAGCGGAGAGCACGATGCAAAGGGAAGCCTGTCTGCTTGCCATGGGAAAGGCGCATGTCAGCCAGAATCAGGTACGGTATCTGTTTGGTGGGGATCTTCTAAGACAGGGGATTGCAACGAGCATGGGAGTGGAAAAACTGCAGATTCCGATGTTCGGGCTTTACGGGGCGTGTTCAACATCGGGAGAAGCATTGGCATTGGCATCTATGAGTGTGGCAGCAGGATATGGCGAATATATACTTGCAGTGACCTCCAGTCATTTTGGAAGTGCGGAAAAAGAATTTCGTTTTCCACTAAGTTATGCGAATCAAAGACCATTGTCTGCCCACTGGACTGTGACTGGAAGTGGAGCGTTTCTTGTGGGGAAAAAGGAGAGCCATGTGAGGATAAGTGGTCTGACAGTGGGAAAAATTGTGGATTACGGGCTGAAAGATTCGCAGAACATGGGAGCGTGTATGGCGCCGGCGGCCTGTGATACGATCTGGCAGAATTTACAGGATTTTGGAAGATCGCCGGAAGATTATTCCCGGATCATTACAGGAGATCTCGGATATGTGGGACAGAGCATTCTTTTTGATCTGCTGCTTGAAAAAGGTTATGATATCCGTGGAAAACACCTGGACTGTGGTATGACGATCTTTGATCAGCAGACCCAGGACACCCATGCAGGAGGCAGCGGATGCGGGTGCGCGGCAACGGTACTTTCAGCATACATTCTTCCCAAAATCGAACGGGGAGAATGGGAACGTGTGTTGTTTGTGCCTACCGGAGCACTCATGTCTACGGTCAGCTACAACGAAGGTGCAAGTGTGCCGGGGATTGCCCACGCGATTGTGTTGGAGCATGAAGCTTAGAATATAAGTAGATCTTTGGTTTTCGAAATGGAGAGGAGACAGATATGGATTATATAAAAGCATTTATTATAGGCGGAATCATCTGTGCTCTGACGCAGATCCTGCTGGATAGGACAAAGCTAATGCCAGGGCGTATCATGGTACTTCTAGTGTGCAGCGGGGCAGTTCTTGGAGCGATTGGAATCTATCAGCCATTCCAGGATTTTGCCGGAGCTGGTGCGAGCGTACCATTGTGTGGGTTTGGGAACCTTCTTTGGAAAGGGGTCCAAGATGCTGTAGATCAGGAAGGATTCATCGGAGTGTTCCTGGGAGGATTCAAAGCCAGTGCAGTCGGTATCAGCGCAGCATTAATATTCGGATATCTCGCATCATTGATATTCAGTCCTAAAATGAAAAGATGACTTTTTATATCGCTCAGATTAGACAGGATTTTCTATGCCTGCTGCGTCATATATTACAGTTTTCTCCGCAAACTCGCCAAAAGGCAGGCTCAGACAGTGCTCCGAAAACTGAATTATACTCGCAGGCATAACGAAAATCCTGCCATTAATCCTCGCGATGTAGAAAGTTCAGGCGGAAGTTGTGTGCGGGGACTTGGTGTGCTCGTTCTTGCGAAAGCCTCACTATAGTCACCAAGAAACTGTATTTTATGAGGCAGAAAGTCTGTTTAATATTTTGAGAGAGTAAGTGAGTGTTAGCTTATAGAGGAAATTTTAATGAGGAAGGAGAGGGAGAAACAGTATAATATATCTTCCTGACAAATTAAACATGAAACATAAAAATTAAGAAATACTTCATAATTTCTACCGGAAGTATTTCTTTTTTTATGTTTTAATGAACGTATGTAATATATAATTGAGAAAATCTGTATAACAATGTATATAAAGGAATAAAACATAAAAAAGAGGGAGGGTATATGGAAAAAGTCATAGAGGTAAAGAATCTGTATAAACTCTACCGCGTGGGTGATGAAGTCGTGCGTGCCTTAGATGGCGTAGACTTTAATATTTATAAGGGCGAGTTCTGCGCGATTGTCGGAACATCAGGATCTGGTAAATCGACCCTTCTGAATATGCTGGCAGGGCTTGAAAAACCGACAAAAGGCGAGGTCATCATCAGCGGCGAGCATATCGAAAAGAAGAACGAAGAAGAGTTGGTAAAGTTCCGGCGGGACAATGTAGGATTTATCTTTCAGTCTTTCCACCTGCTGGGGACTATGAATGCAGTGGAAAATGTAGCGTTGCCGTTGAGCTTTCGAGGAGTCCCGAAAGAGGTAAGATTAAAAAAAGCGGATAAGATGCTGGATCTTGTAAATCTTGGAAAACATAAGAAACATATGCCAAACCAGATGTCTGGCGGACAGCAGCAGCGAGTCGGTGTAGCGAGAGCGCTTGTGGTAGATCCGAAGATTATTTTTGCGGATGAACCAACGGGAAATCTGGATTCCCACACATCGGAAGAGGTCATGAAACTGATGCAGCAGGTAGTAAGGCAGCAGAAGAAAACATTAGTTATGGTAACTCACGATAATCATCTCGCGACCTATGCGGACAGAGTGTTCCATATCAGTGACGGTAAGATCATCAAGATAGAAGATCATCGGTCAGGAACTGAACATACAGAAGATAGAGATAAAGCGATTTCGGGAAATATGAATCCACAAGATACAGAGTATTTAAAAAGATAGAAAGAATGGGAGTAGTAAGGAGGAACAGGAAAATGACAAAATCAAGGAGAGTAATGGCAGTCATTGTAGCGGCACTTTTGATTGCTGCGATGATATTACCGGGGCTGGCGGTGAAAGCAGAGGCGGCAGAAAAGCCGAAAGTTAAAGTATCTTTAGTTGGGGATAATCAGACGTTTGAAGCCGGGGAGACAAAAACACTTACAGTACAAATAACTAATAATAGTGGGCAGAAATTGAACAATGTAGAAGTGGCGCCGGATATGAGCAAGAAAAAAGCAGGTGACTGGCCATTTGAAAAAGACTGGAAACAGTACTCTGAGAAAATAGACAGTGTTGCAGATGGTGAGTCTAAAAGTGTTTCCTTTGATTTTACAAGACGAGAGGGAGCAAAGAGAAATAGTTATACGATTCCATTTTCCGTGTATGTGCAAGGCATCGACGGTGCAATTGTAACAGATTCAATATTTGTTTACGCAAAAAATGAAACTGTAACGCCAGAACCGACACCGGGAGATAATTCTCAAAACCAAGGTGATGCAGGAAATGGCGGCGGTTCGGGAAGTGGTTCTGCTGATGGAGGTGCTATGACAGCTTCTGTTGGCAATGACGAGCCGGCAGTCTACAGTGGTGGCGGCAGTGGAAGCAGTGGAAGCAGTTCCGATGGATCTGTACCGAGAGTTATCGTAACAGGGTTTGATACCAATCCGGCAGAGGTGCATGCAGGAAGTGATTTTACACTGACGATTCATTTGAAAAATACATCGAAGAAAACAAAAGTCCAGAATATGTTGTTTGAGCTGCAAGCTCCGACGGAAGGTAGTGATGAGCAGACAAGTGCGCCGGCATTTCTGCCAACTTCCGGTTCGAATTCTATTTATCTTGATGGAATTAAAGCTGACGGTACCGCAGATATTTCTATTACATTGAATGCGAAAGCGAATCTGCTGCAGAAGCCTTACAGCATTAATTTGAGCATGAAGTACGAAGGTTCACAGGCAACTCAGATTGAGTCTTCCTCATCGATCTCTATTCCGGTAAAACAGGACGCAAGGTTCGAATTCAGCGAATTTGAAATCAGCCCTCAGACCATTGAGGTCGGCGGCGAGGCAAATGTTATGTGCAGTCTTTATAATCTGGGAAGAATTAAACTGTATAATGCAAAAGCCAGATTTGAAGGAAATGGAATCAAAAAACAGGAGATTTTCATCGGAAATGTGGAAGCTGGTGCAACCGGTTCTATTGATGCCATGCTGAAAGGCGAAAAAGTGACGAATGGAAATTCTAAGATTACCATGACTCTTTCTTATGAAGATGAATCGGGAAATATATCTGAAACTACGAAGGATTTTGAGCTGGAAGTCACTGAAGCAGTAGATGACTCTGATATGCATATGAATACAGACGGTGATGTAGAGGCAGGCAGCAGCGGATTTCCGGTTGTTCCGGTCGTAGTTGTAATCGCGATCATAGCCGGTGCAGTGGCAGCAGTAGTATTTGTAAAGAAAAAGAAGAAAAAGCAGATGTTAAATGAAGAGGAGGAGCTGCTGGATGAGTTGGATAGATCTTCTGAGGATGAGCGCGAGCAACCTTAAGAGACGAAAGCTTCGTACATTTCTTACGGTGCTCGGAGTCGTCATCGGAACAGCATCTATCGTAGTTATGGTGTCTCTTGGACTTGGACTTCAGAAATCAGTCTATGATGAGATGGAGCAGTCAGGGGGACTTACGACTATAAACGTAACGGGCAGCGGATCTGTCGGAGATGGGATGATGCATTCATCGAACTCCGATAAATCCGATAAATCCGATAAATCCGATGAGGCAAGCAAATATATTGATGACAATTGTGTGAAAAAATTCGGTGAGCTGGAACATGTAAAAGCAGCAGCACCAATCTATGAAACATCCGCAATTTGTCTGAAAGGGAAATATGAAGGATATATTTCCCTGTACGCAAGTACACCGGAGGGCTTGAGAATGAGAGATATCAAGCTGGCAGATGGAGGAACTCTTCCAAAATCCGGGACTGGAAAGCTGGAGCTGGTTTATGGTAACAATGTTCTGGCCAATTTCAGTGAGAGAGGAAATAATTCATCAGGATATTGGGAGACAGGAGAACTTCCGGACATTGATCTGATGAAGGATTCTATGTTTATGATCCTGGATCAGGATGCTTATTACAACAGGCAGAGTTCCGGTGGGCTTCAGGGCGATGCAGGAACTGACGGAAATGGAACATCCAATGTTCCGAAGTCAGCCAAGAAACATATTGTAACTGCCAGTGGCGTTGTGGCAGGAGGCGTTGACGATTATAATGTGAATTCCTACTATGTATTCTGTGATCTGGATACATTAAAACAGATTATGAAAAAGGAATTCAAAGGAAGAGTGATTCCGGGGCAGCCGTCTACAAAGTCAGGGAAAGCCTACAAAGAATTCTATTATTCTTCAGCGCAGGTCAAAGTAGATGATATGAGTAATGTCAATGATGTGGCAAAACAGATCCGCGAGATGGGATATAATGTAGAGACGAATGTTGAATATATGGACAGCATGAAAAAGCAGATGGCAGTGATCCAGGCAGTGCTTGGTGGAATCGGAGCGATTTCCCTGATTGTTGCAGCAATCGGAATTGCAAATACGATGATGATGTCCATATATGAGAGAACAAAAGAGATCGGAGTCATCAAAGTACTTGGCTGCAGTCTGAAAAACATTAAGCAAATGTTTCTGATTGAAGCAGCATTTATCGGACTCCTCGGTGGAATAGTCGGAAATATGGTGAGCTTTGTAATGTCTGGTGCAATCAATATGGTAACAGCACAAAGCTCGGCACTGGGAGTAGAAGGAAATATTTCTTATATTCCGGTATGGCTGGTGCTTATTTCTCTTGGATTTGCGATGCTGGTCGGAATGGTGGCGGGATATTTCCCGGCGCTTCGGGCAATGAGACTGAGTCCGCTTGCGGCAATCCGCAGTGAATAAAGTAAGCAAGAACAGGTGAAAAGGGGACAGGTGAAAAAATCACCTGTCCCAAAGTCTTTTATTCTTTTATTCTTCTATTATATGAATTTCCAGATAGTCAAATTCAATAGAATCTACGAAGTTATCCTGATGAAATCTTGTCTTTGCATGTCTTTTGAATTCATCAATATTAGAATCCAGCCAGATTGGGTTGCTCAGATCAAATTCATGGCAGACTTCGTCAATTGCATGAAAAATCTTGTGTGTGCGGGTGTCATCGTTATCAACTTCTATGACAGTATCCCGCAGCATTCTATTATCTTTAAATTCTTTTGCCCATAATCGGAACATAGAAAATCCTCCTTGTATAATTTTTAGCGGTTGATAATAATGATGTAATCGGATTGCTCCATTGCTATGCAATTCCCGCAATCCTTGAACACCTCGAACTCCCATAAAATGGTGTATTCACACCATTTTATTTCGTCCTCGGTGTTCAGCGTGTCAAAAAGTATAAATTGCTTATTTGTGCGAGCACAAACACAATTTATACTTTTGACACTTACATCATATCGATCACATTTCCGTCCAGATCTTTCCAGATGAATTCCTGGTCATAGATCATATATCCATGTGCGGAATTCTCTTTTGGAATAGACACAGAACCTGGATTCATGTAAGTGAAATCAGCCATATCCTGATTTGCAGGAATGTGTGTGTGTCCATTCAGGAGAATATCTCCCTTCTTTAACATTGGCGGATTTGCAGGATTATGGTGATGACCGTGAGTTGCAAAAATAGTATGACCGTCCAGTTCAATAAAACAGTAATCGGCAAGAATTGGGAATTCCAGTACCATCTGGTCTACTTCGGTGTCGCAGTTGCCGCGGACACATAACAGATCCTCTTTCATAGCATTTAACATAGCAATGACAGCCTTTGGGTTGTAGTCTTTTGGCAGATCATTTCTTGGCCCATGATAAAGAAGGTCACCTAATAATAATAGTTTGTCAGCTTTTTCCCTTTTGTATGCTTCAATCATTTTCTCGCAATAATATGCAGAACCATGTATATCAGATGCAATCATTAATTTCATAAGTTTTATTTCCTCCAGAATTCGTAAATATATTTAGTTACAACTTTTCTACGACGGATTATAGCACAAAAGAAAGCAGACGTGTATAATTATGATAAATTCAAGTGGATTTTATACAAGAAAGGAAATACGATTATGGAAGATGAAATTATTGAAATATATGAATATAATGATCAGACACTCGAGCTATCACTTGTGACAGAAGAGGAAATCTCGGAGGCACTTGAAGTTGTCAGAGATACATTTGAAAGGACAAAGAATAAAAAGTGCAAGGTCTTTCGCCTGGAATCTGATGAAAAAATGCGTTCTTATATGACAGACAAAGGATTTGCAGTAAAAGCGATGCGTTATGGCGAGATGGTGGCAGTGTTTGTTGTCCAGACGGAAGGCGTGGACAAAATTCTTGCGGAAACCGGACTTGAACTTAGCGAGGAAGAAAGGAAAAGTGCTGCATTGATCTATTCCTGGTATCCTATGACTTATATAAGAAATGGGGAGGGGGTACCGGTACGATTGATTAATAAGATGATGCGTGCAGCAGAAAAAGTGATGTGGGACAGAGGTATTCATTATGCGGCAGGAATTATAGATTATGGAGTTACACGGGCAATGGGAACATTTGGGCGCAGCAGATATGCGGAAAGAGGAGATTTTCAGAAAGAAAACGGAGAAATGCAGACGCTCTTCTGGAAGGATCTGAAGAAAGTAGAGAGTCATTTGATGAATGGCGATGATGATTGTCCTTGGTTCCGTATTGAACAGGCCCAGGAGCAGGAAGGACCGGAAATTTATAATTTTATGCAGAGAATTTATGAGGGCATTCCGGATAAGAGCTGGTTTAGTATGGATAAAGAGGAGAAGATTCTTCGTTATGTGGCGACAGCAGGATTTGCAGTAAAAGCAGAGGCTCCGGTGAGAGGACATGAATACGAACTGGCAGGAATTTTTATAGCCCGGACATCAGAACTCGGGGAGGAGAATCTGGGGAAATATCTGAATTTAAACGAGGAAGAGCTTACCCGTGTCGCGCATATGGAAATTGCGATGGTAGATGAAGAATTCCGGGGAAGAGGTCTGCAAAAAGAACTGATGAAAACAGCGGAAGAACATTTGAAATTCTTAGGGTATCACTGGCTTATGGGGACGGCTCATCCGGAAAATGTGTACAGTGTGAATAATTTCCGAAAACTCGGGTATGAGATTGTGGCCAAGGACCTGAAATACGGCGGACTTCCGAGATATGTTTTCTGCAAGAAAATATAAGGATGTCATGATAATAAAAGACTGCAGAAAATCAATGTTTTTAATCTACATCTATTTCTGCAGCCTTTTCATGTAATTGTACACTTTTTCAATATATTTCCCGAATTGGTAATTCGGACAGCTTAAGTATATTAAGATAATTAATGATCTGCTTCCCAACGTCCCGAAGCTCCACATGGAAGGATCAGTCCGGAGCTTGTGACCGGAAGACCGATTTCCTGAGAGTCTACATGTCCATGGAAGGATTTTAACTCTGTTCCGAGCATGTAAGTTAATACGGCAGGAGCAAGCCCTGTTGTATAGGAGTTGATCAGGAAGAAAAGCGGATCCTCAGAAAGAATCTGAGTACACAGCTTAATAAGTGGATGAATGGCATCCTCGATCTTCCAAATCTCACCTTTTGGTCCGCGTCCGTAAGACGGCGGATCCATAATGATAGCATCGTAATGATTGCCGCGGCGGATTTCTCGTTCTACAAATTTTACACAGTCATCTACAAGCCAGCGGATTGGTTTATCGGACAATCCGGATGATGCGGCATTCTCCTTCGCCCAGGCTACCATACCTTTGGAAGCGTCCACGTGAGTGACATGTGCGCCGGCAGCGGCTGCTGCAAGTGTAGCTCCGCCGGTGTAGGCAAACAGGTTCAGAACTTTGACCGGGCGTCCGGCATTGCGGATCTTATCACCAAACCAGTCCCAGTTTGTTGCCTGCTCCGGAAAAAGTCCAGTGTGTTTGAAACTGAATGGTTTTAAATTGAATGTCAGCTCACCATAGTGAATTTGCCACTGTTCTGGTAAATCAAAAAACTCCCATTCACCGCCGCCTTTTTTGCTGCGGTGGTAGTGACCGTTCCTATGCTTCCAGCCTTTTTCTTTTTTTGGGGTATCCCAGATGACCTGCGGGTCCGGGCGTACCAGTGTGTAATCACCCCAGCGTTCCAGCTTCTCGCCGCCGCTGCAGTCGATGACTTCATAATCTTTCCATTTATCTGCAATCCACATAATAAAACTCCTTTAAAATTTATATAGAAAATCATTGGATATTTTACGGATTTTACCGTTCAGACTGAAGTACAGTGCTATTTTACACAAAAACTCAGTATCATAAGTGTAGCATAGGCACAACACATTTTCAATTATAGATATTTTCTATATAAACGGACAATTATTATAAAAGTCAATTTGAAGATGAGCGAGAATCTTCTTATAATATAAAGAGGAGGGAAAAATTATGTTTATTGACACACACATGCATGAAATGACATATTCACCAGACAGCTTCCTGAAGCTGGAAGAGATGGTTCGGATCGGTAAGGAGAAAGGGCTTGGAGCGCTTTGCATTACTGACCATGACAGTATGGGGCTTAAGGACTATGCAGCAGAATATACAGCGAGGACAGGCTTCCCAATTTTTGTTGGGATTGAGTATTATTCTCTTCAGGGAGACATTGTCGCATTTGGAATTGAAGATTACCCGAAAGAGCGGATCCCGGCACAGGATTTTATAGATTTTGTAAAAGCACAGGGAGGCGTTTGTTTTGCAGCGCATCCATTTCGCAATAATAACCGAGGCCTGGAGGAGAATCTGGCTGTGGTGCGCGGTCTGGATGGTGTGGAGGTGCTCAATGGAAGTACATCTTTTGCTGCATGTATGAAAGCAGCGGCATATGCAAGGCAGTATGGATATTTTACACTTGGTTCCAGCGACTGTCATGTGCCGGAAAAAGTCGGTGTGTGTGCGACATATTTTCCGAATGAGGTCAGAACGATGGATGAGTTCCTGGCAGAGTTCAAAAAAGGACAGATGAAGCCGGCATATTATGTTCAGGGTGGCTATCGTGTCCTGGAAGTCCAGAATAACGACAAAAAAGTCCAAAATAGCATAAAAATACCATTTACCTTTCCAGCTAGAAGTGATAGTATGTATCTATAGTGTGCGTAAGAAATGGTATATTTAAATAAAAGAAAGGTGGAAATATACAATGATTACAGTTGACGCAATGGGAGATAACTGCCCGATTCCGGTTATCAAGACAAAAAAAGCAATGGATGCACTTACAGGACCGGAGACAATCGAAGTGTTAGTTGATAACGAGATTGCCGTACAGAATGTGACAAAGATGGCTGCAAGTGCCGGAGGAAAAGTTACATCTGAGCAGAAAGCTGAGAAAGAATATGTTGTTACGATCGAGATGGAAGGAGCACCAGCAGCAGAGGATGATGCGCAGGACGACAATACAGTTGTTGTAATAAGCTCTGACCGCATGGGTACAGGTAACGATGAACTTGGTAAAGTCCTGATCAAAGGATTTATTTTTGCTGTAACTCAGCTTGATAAATTACCAAAGACTATGCTTTTCTATAATGGAGGAGCAACACTTACAACTGAAGGATCTGATTCATTAGAAGATCTGAAATCTCTGGAAGCACAGGGAGTAGAGATTATGACATGTGGAACATGTCTTGATTACTATGGATTAAAAGACAAGCTTGCAGTAGGTTCTGTGACGAATATGTACAGCATTGTTGAGACACAGGCAAAAGCAACTAAGATCATTAAACCATAAGATGAGCACGCGAAGGGCGTGCCAGATGCTGTCTTGGGGGACAGCTCTGGAATTACCGGATTGAGATGAAAAGAGGAGCCTTCTGTTGTGACTGAATGGAAAGCTCCTTTTATTCATATATAATTATTTATTCAACATTGAGGAGGAATTAAGAAAAATGAAAACAAATGTCAAGTTGACTAGCTTAAGCAAGACTTCGGGGTGAGCGGCCAAAATAGGTCCGGAGACCCTTGCTCAGGTACTGAGTAAGCTGCCAAAATTTCAGGATGATAAGTTAATAGTAGGGATTGAGACATCCGATGATGCAGCCATCTATAAAGTCACTGACGATATCGCGATGATTCAAACGGTAGATTTTTTCACTCCGATTGTTGATGATCCTTATATGTTCGGACAAATCGCCGCAGCCAATTCATTGAGTGATGTATGGGCTATGGGTGGGGAACCGGCGGTTGCACTGAATATTGTTGGATTCCCGAATTGTCTGGATCCGGCAATCCTTGGTGATATACTGGCTGGTGGTGCAGATAAAGTAAAAGAAGCAGGAGCAGTGCTGGTAGGCGGACATTCTGTACAGGACGATGAGCCGAAGTATGGATTGTGCGTGTCTGGTTTTGTACATCCTGACAAGATATTCAAGAACTATGGATGCAGACCGGGAGATATTCTTGTATTGACAAAACAGATTGGGAGCGGTGTGGTAAATACAGCGATCAAAGCTGATATGGCATCACCTTCCGCAATCCGTGAAGCGGAGACGGTCATGGCGTCATTGAATAAACTTGGAAAACAAGTAGTTGAGAAATTCGACGTATCTGCGTGTACAGATATTACAGGATTTGGACTTTTAGGACACTGTGTAGAGATGGCATCTGCCAGTGAAGTGACTTTCGAGATCAATGTCCGTGATATCGAATATTTTGCAGACGCAATTGACTATGCGAAGATGGGACTTGTCCCGGCGGGGGCTTACAAGAATCGAGGATACTCTATCAATCGGGTCGAGGTTGGACATGTGGAAGATTTCTACCTGGATCTTCTGTATGATCCACAGACATCAGGTGGATTGTTGATGAGTGTGGCGCCAGAGAATCTTCAGGAGATGCTTGCAGATTTTCGCGCGGCACATATGGATACAAAAGTTTCTGTTATTGGAAAAGTGGCAGAGAAGAGCGATAAACTGATTCGTCTGTATTAGTCAGACGAACAAAAGAAAAAGAAGGGGAACAAAGAAGTCATGAATAAGAATATGTTATACCGCAGCATTCCGAAAGTGGATGTATTGCTGGAAGACCCGGAGATTCAGGGGCTGATTGAAACATACAGCCGGGATACGGTAGTGGAATCGATTCATTTGGAGATGGATGCACTCAGAAAATATATCGGAACATGCGAGGATGAGGAAAAGGCAAAAGAACAGATTGAGAATTTGAATACGAATGTTCGAAGAACAGTAACTGCCATGCATACACCGAATATGCGTTCAGTCATCAATGGGACAGGAACGATTCTTCATACGAACCTTGGACGAGCACCGATCAGCCAGAAACACATGAATCGGATCGCTCAGATTGCAACGGGATATTCTAATCTGGAATACAATCTGGAAGCCGGAAGACGCGGAGAGAGATATTCACATTTTGAAAAACTGCTCTGTAAGATTACAGGCGCAGAGGCTGCGATGGCGGTAAATAATAATGCGGCAGCTGTTATGCTTATTTTAAGTTCCCTTGCAAAAGGAGGCGAAGTCGTTGTATCCCGCGGTGAGCTTGTTGAAATCGGTGGAAAATTCCGGGTTCCGGATGTTATGGAACAAAGTGGAGCAACACTGGTAGAAGTCGGAACGACTAACAAGACACATTATGATGATTATGAGAGCGCAATTACAGAAGAGACAAAGGCGCTTCTGAAAGTTCATACAAGTAATTATCGAATCGTAGGATTTACAGATACAGTAGGAATTGATGAATTGATTCCGATTGCGAAAGAACATGATATTCCGGTCATTGAAGATCTGGGAAGCGGTGTTCTGATCGATCTTAGCAAATATGGAATCACTTATGAACCTACTGTTCAGGATTCCATCAGAAAAGGAGCAGATGTGGTGTGCTTCAGCGGTGATAAGCTGCTTGGAGGTCCGCAGGCTGGAATTATTATCGGTAAGAAAACATATATCGATATGATGAAAAAGAACCAGCTTACTCGTGCTCTTAGAATTGATAAATTTACAGCAACAGCACTGGAACTGGTGCTTCAGGAATACCTGTCTGAGGAAAATGCAATCCAGAATATTCCGGTACTTAAGATGATCACAAAGTCTTATGACGAGACGGTTGCAGAAGCAAAGACATTTAAGCGTATGCTTCAGAGAGCAAAGCTGCCTGCAGCTTATGAAGTTGTGGATTGTGAATCGCAGATTGGAGGAGGATCTCTTCCGCTGGAACGAATTCCAAGTGCTGCAGTTGCAATCCATCCGGAAAAGATCAGTGTTCCGGAACTGGAAGAACGTATGAGACATTTGCCTGTTCCGATTATTCCAAGAACGGTAAATGATACGATTCTTTTGGATGTGAGAACATTGGATAAAGATGCAATGACACTTGCTGTAAAGCAGTTAAAAGAGATGGATATATTAGAAGAAACAAGTCTTTTATAGAGACAATTAGGAGTATAGAGACAGATGAAGAATATTATCATTGGTACAGCCGGACATATCGATCATGGAAAGACAACTTTGATCAAAGCTCTTACAGGAAGAAATACAGACCGCTGGGAGGAAGAACAGAAGAGAGGAATCACCATAGATCTTGGATTCACATATTTTGATCTTCCAAGTGGAGACCGTGCGGGAATTATCGATGTTCCTGGACATGAGAGATTTATCAACAATATGGTGGCCGGAGTTGTAGGAATGGATCTGGTGCTTCTTGTTATTGCGGCGGATGAAGGAATTATGCCGCAGACAAGGGAACATATGGATATCTTGCATCTTCTGGGAATTGAAAAGAGTATTATTGTCCTGAATAAATGCGATATCGTAGATGAAGAATGGCTGGAACTGGTGGAAGAGGAAGTGCGTGAAGAATTAAAAGGCACATTTCTGGAAAAAGCACCGGTATGTAAGGTGTCTGCTGCAACCGGTCAGGGACTGGAAGAACTGATTCAGGTGATCGAGCATATGACAAGTGATGAAGTTGTAGCTAAAGATGTGAATACAATTCCGAGACTTCCGATTGACCGCGCATTTACATTGTCTGGGTTTGGCACGATTATTACCGGAACCCTTGTGTCTGGTACGATTCGTAAAGAAGATACTCTGGAAATGTATCCGATTGGCAAAGAGTGCAAGATTCGCAGCATTCAGGTACATGGTCAGGATAAAAAAGAGTGTTATGCGGGACAACGTGTGGCAATTAATCTGTCTAATGTTAAGAAAAAAGAAATTCAGCGAGGCTGTGTGCTGGCACCGCCGGCAAGTATGAAAAATACAGACCTGCTGGATGTGAAGATGAATATACTGGACTCCTCTATGCGGGTATTGACGAATCATACGAGATTACATCTGTTTACAGGAACGAGTGAAATTTTATGCCGTGCAGTACTGCTTGATAAAGAAGAAATCGGACCAGGTGAGAGTGGATATGTTCAACTTCGCCTGGAAGATGAAATTGCAGTACGCAGAGGTGATAAGTTTGTAGTCCGTTTTTATTCTCCGATGGAGACGATTGGGGGAGGCGTGATTCTTGAGCCAAATCCGGGTGTGAAGAGACGTTTTCAACAAGATGTGATTGAAGAACTTAAGAGAAAAGAATCCGGTTCTTCAGCGGATGTAATTGAACTTCATATAAAAGAACATGGAGACACAATGATCACTTCTGCAGAACTTGCAAAGCTGACGGCATTGTCCATGGATGAGGTAAACCAGGATATAGAAGAATTAAAAGAGAATGGCCAGATTTATGTATTCCCGATGAAAAAAGATACGTTTACATGGCATGCGGATTCAAAACGTGGAGCAGTACAGGCGATTGTGAAGAGTCTGGAATCCTATGAAAAAGAGAATCCGTATCGTTATGGAATGAAGAAAGCGGAAGTGCAGATGACACATTTTAAGGGAATGAAACCGAATGTGTTTGATAAAGTCATTGAGCTGTTGGAAACTGAGGGATATGTGAAACGTGTCGGAGAATTTTTGTGCACACCTCAGTTTGAAATAAAGAAAGATGAGACGTATAACAAGATAGCAAAGACCGTGCTTGGTACATTTGAAAGTGCGAAATATGACTTTGCAAAATATTCAGAGATTGACTTTGGAAAGACTCCAAGAGCAATGGCTGATGATATCCTGAATGTATTGCTGGTCGAGGGTAAAGTAGTAAAAATCGCAGAAGATATGTATACACTGACGGAATATATGGAAGAAGCAAAGAATATCATTCGGGAGAAATTAGCGGAAGATCCGGTTATTACGATTGCTCAGGTACGAGATATATTTGCGACCAGCCGAAAGAGTGCGAAACCAATTTTGGAATATATGGACAGTATCAAAGTTACCAAGAAAGTCGGAGCAGAAAGTGAAAGGGTAGCATACTAATGAACTTGAAACAATTAGAGGCTTTTGTACAGGTATCTGAAAGTGGCAGCTTTTCGAAGGCTGCCAAAGAACTTTTCCTGACACAGCCGACAATCAGTGCGCATATTTCCTCCCTGGAAAAGGAATTGAATGTACGGTTATTTATAAGAAATACAAAAGAAGTAAGTCTGTCAGATGACGGAAAAGATCTGTACCGTTATGCGAAGCAGATCACAGATCTTGAAAAGGCGATAGAAGAACGGTTTTATATGGATAGTGATGATGGAAAACATGTTATCACAATTGCGGCATCAACAATACCTGCGCAGTATCTTCTGCCGAAAGTATTGATGTGTTACAGAGAACGCCATCCAAAAGAGCAGATTAAGATTATGGAAACCGATAGTAGTGAAGTGGTTACACAGGTTGTAGATCACATGGTCGATGTCGGCTTTACAGGTACTGTACTTGAGAAAAAGCACTGCAAGTACATACCTTTCTATAAGGATGAATTGGCTGTGATCACTCCGGATACACCGGAATATAGAATACTGAAAGAACAGAATCGTGATGACATTGACTGGATCAAAAGGAAACCGCTGATTTTACGTGAAGAAGGATCAGGTACTAGAAAAGAAGCGGAAAAACAGTTGAAAAATGCTGGAATATCCATGGAGGCTTTGGATATTGTGGCGAGCATTGCGAATCAGGAGACAATTAAAAAGTCTGTAAAACAAGGCATGGGGATTACGGTCCTTTCCAGACTGGCAGCTGAGGATGAAGATGGCCTGCTTATATTCCCGATTCCGGGCGCTGATGAAGGACGAGATATCAATCTGGTCTATAATAAAAATTATCAGATGACAAGATCGGCAGACCGTTTTATCCGGATCGTAAAGGAAGTATATGACATAGAATAGTGGTTACGGAACATATAAGTGACTATGAAATATATAAATGACTATGAAATATATCAGTGACTTATTTAAATAAAGAGAAAGAGATAGAATTAAGTTTGTACAATGATGTTGGGACCCTGGCATCATACAATAAATATATAGAAGCGACGAAAGGGGATATTAGCGTGATATATATGGATAATGCAGCAACGACTATGCATAAACCGAAGACGGTGATCGATGCGGTAGTCGCAGCTATGAGTTCTATGGGAAATGCCGGACGTGGTGCGAATGAGGCGTCTTTAAGTGCATCAAGAATTATTTATGATACGAGAGAAAGGCTTGCAAAATTATTTGGGGCAGAAAATCCGAAGCAGATTGTGTTTACAATGAATTCGACAGAAAGTCTGAATATTGCGATTAAAGGATTGATTGAACCGGGAGATCATGTGATCACAACCATGCTGGAGCATAACTCTGTGCTTCGACCACTCTATGAGATGGAAGACAGAGGCGCGAAGCTTACGATTATAAAAGCAGACAAGCAGGGAAATTTTTCCCTGGAGGATATGGGAGCTGCGATCACGCCAAAGACAAAAGCTATAGTATGTACCAATGGTTCCAATCTTACAGGAAATTATGTGGATGTTGCAGCTGTCGGTGAGATGGCACATAGACACGGAGTTCTTTTGATCGTAGATGCATCTCAGACGGCGGGAGTATTTCCGATTGATGTTCAGAAAATGAATATTGACGTGCTTTGTTTTACTGGACACAAAGGTCTGCTTGCTCCGCAGGGGACCGGAGGTCTGTATGTCAGAGAAGGGATCACAGTGCAACCATTGTTGAGCGGTGGAAGCGGAGTTCAGACTTACAATAAAAAACATCCGGTGGAGATGCCGACGGCATTGGAGGCAGGAACACTCAATGGTCATGGTATTGCGGGAATGAATGCAGCTCTTGCATATCTGGAAGAGACTGGAATTGACACGATCAGGGAGCGCGAGCAGGAACTGATGTGGAAATTTTATGAAGGTGTTAAAGATATTCCGAATGTTACGGTATATGGTGATTTCAGCACAAAGAACCGTTGCGCGATTGTCGCACTGAATATTGGAGATTATGATTCAGCAGAGGTCAGTGATGAATTGCTTACGGAATATGGTATTTCTACAAGACCGGGTGGTCATTGTGCTCCACTGGCACACGAAGCACTTGGAAATGTAGAACAAGGAGCAGTGAGGTTTAGTTTTTCCCATTACAATACAGATGAGGAAATTGAAACTGCAATCCGTGCAATTGAAGAGCTTGCACAGGATGAAGAGTAAAAAAGATAAAGCATAACTTGAGATAGAAAAGGAAGACACTGATGAGAAAAAAAGAATTGAAACTGGTAGTTACTTTCCATACAACTGCAGATGCGATGGCTATGGAAAAGGCATGTAAAGAGAATAATACACCGGGCAGAATCATCCCGGTTCCAAGAGCTATCTCAGCAGGATGTGGACTTTCCTGGTGCGCAGCACTTGACGAGAGAGAAGAAATCGTTGCCATGATGGAGAAAGTTGGGATTGAACCAGAAGACCTGCATGAGTGCCTTGTATAAAAAAATGCAATAAATACTTGTAAAATATCGAAAAATATGATATTCTATCATAGCGTGATTAAAACGTGCGTAATTTAATACGGGGGTAGTTGGGTAACTGGTGTGCCTCCTAGTCTTCAAAACTAGTGTGGGGCGTTAAGAGCGTCCCGGGTGGGTTCGATTCCCACATGCCTCCGCCAAAAGAGAGGATTCAGATCTATTGCAAGAGCGATGGATCTTTTTTATTACATCATGGAAAAATGTAAGAAAATGCATTTTTATATATAAAAACTCATTGAGAAAAACGAAAGAAATTGAAAATAGAATCTTTAAAATAATCAGGGAAGAAAAAAGGAGGACAATAAATTACAGGAAACTTCAAAAAAGAACGATAAGTTACAAAAATAATAGAAAAACATTATGAAAAACATTAATTATATAGAAGTACAATAAATAGAATGGGTAAATTGACTAAAAGAGTAGAGAATGAAAATGCTTATTTGTCATATCGTATAAAAATACAAAAAAACACTGGGATTCAATTGACGAAAGCGCTTGCAAGTGGTATATTATAAGCAACTTAAAGATGTTCAGACCAACGGCGGTTATCTTAATATGATTCATATAGATGACTGCTATTATATTTTGAGACATGTTTAAGTTAAATGACAACTTTGGTTGTGATTGCAGTTAAGCTGTTGCCGGCTGTTTCCCCCAAGAATAGTCTTGCAACGGTAAACTCCAATTAATATATATACTTCCTCTTCGGAGGAGCATTCCCCAGCTTTGTATATAATAACAAACTGCAATGCAACGAGGAAAACCTCTCAATGACATACCAAAAAGAAAGAGCACGACATGAGCAGATGTCGTGCTTTTTCTTTTGTCCGATAAAATAAGCTGAGAGATGACTCCCGCCTCTATAGGTGGTGAGAAACAAGCTGGTATCAGTGACGGGAGCCAATCCCCCCAGCTGATATAGCCTCCGGCAGGATTGCAAAGGTGCGCAAACCTTGAAAATACGTGGTTTTTAGATTGTACTGGAAAAAGTACAAAAAAATAAAAAAAAGACTTGCATTATTGCCTTGGATTAGATATACTAAGAGAGCTGTGACATGATAGCAATGAAACGCGAGGTTGCCGTCGAGAATGACGGGTTTTCCGTGGAGCGAATGTCAAGTTAGGAAACTGGCGACAAGTCACTGTACGAATCAAAAACTGATTACTGATTACCATTAGGTATAAGTATGAAACAACGTGTGAGTTTCTCACGACACACACGGGAGAGTGTACAGTCACCGCTTGTCGTACTGAAGTTAAAAGTACGAAAAGGAGGCGACTTTTTTTATGGCAAGTCAAGTAATGAGAATCACATTAAAAGCGTATGATCATCAGTTAGTAGATGCATCCGCAAAAAAAATCATCGAAACTGTAAAGAAGAACGGAGCACAGGTGAGCGGACCGGTTCCACTTCCAACTAAGAAGGAAGTTGTAACAATCTTAAGAGCTGTTCACAAGTACAAAGACTCCAGAGAGCAGTTCGAGCAGAGAACTCATAAGAGACTGATCGATATCGTAACACCTACACAGAAGACTGTAGATGCGTTATCAAGATTAGAGATGCCAGCAGGTGTTTATATCGATATCAAAATGAAAAACAAATAAGACACAGTAATTCCTAAAATTTAGGATGAACGCCAAGCTGCGTTCCGCTGTAAATCACAGGAGGTAATTATAATGAAGAAAGCTATCTTAGCTACAAAAGTCGGAATGACTCAGATCTTCAATGAAGACGGAACACTGACACCTGTAACTGTACTTCAGGCTGGTCCTTGTGTAGTAACACAGATCAAGACTGTAGAGAATGACGGTTACGAAGCTGTACAGGTTGGATTCGTTGACAAGAAAGACAAAACTGTAAACAAAGACAAAAATGGTAAAAAGGAAATCGTTCATCGTCATGGTGTAACCAAGGCTGAGCAGGGACATTTCGCAAAAGCTGGAGTAACTGGAAAGAGATTCGTAAAAGAGTTCAAATTCGAGAACACAGCTGATTATGCACTTGCACAGGAGATCAAAGCTGACATTTTTGAAGCTGGCGACAAGATCGACGCTACTGCCATTTCTAAAGGAAAAGGATTCCAGGGTGCTATTAAGAGACACAACCAGCACAGAGGACCTATGGCTCACGGCTCTAAATTCCATCGTCATCAGGGATCTAACGGTGCTGCATCTGATCCGAGTAAAGTATTCAAAGGAAAGAAGATGCCAGGACACATGGGAAGCAAAAAGATTACAATTCAGAATCTTGAAGTTGTCCGTGTAGATGCAGAGAACAATCTTCTTTTAGTAAAAGGCTCTGTACCGGGACCTAAGAAATCCTTAGTAACAATTAGAGAAGCAGTAAAAGCTAACTAGGTTTTGACGAGGAAGGAGGAAGACTTAAAATGGCAAACGTATCTGTTTATAATATCGAAGGTAAAGAAGTTGAGACAATCGAATTAAGCGATGCGGTATTTGGTGTTGAGGTTAACGAGCACCTTGTACACATGGCAGTTGTTAATCAGCTTGCAAATAACCGTCAGGGAACACAGAAAGCTAAAACACGTTCTGAAGTTTCCGGTGGTGGAAGAAAACCATGGAGACAGAAAGGAACTGGTCATGCAAGACAGGGTTCAACAAGAGCTCCACAGTGGACAGGCGGCGGAGTAGTATTCGCACCAGTACCGAGAGATTACTCATTCAAGATGAACAAGAAAGAGAAGAGAGCAGCTCTGAAATCCGCTCTTACTTCCAGAGTAGAAGAGAACAAGTTCATCGTAGTTGACTCACTTACATTTGATGAGATCAAAACAAAGAATGTAGCAAACGCACTTAAGAACTTAAACGTATCTAAAGCATTAGTAGTATTAGAGGACGGAAATGTTAACGCAGAGCTTTCTGCAAAGAATATCGCTGGTGTTAAAACAGCTAAAACTAATACGATCAATGTGTATGATGTTATGAAATACAACACAGTAATCGCAACAAAGGCTGCTGTTAAAGCAATCGAGGAGGTGTACGCATAATGGCAAACGTTCAGTATTATGATGTAATCCTTAAACCAGTTGTAACTGAGAAGACAATGGAGCTCATGGGAGATAAGAAATACACATTCCTTGTACACCCGGAAGCAACAAAATCTCAGATCAAAGAAGCCGTTGAGAAAATGTTCGACGGAACAAAGGTAGCGAAAGTTAACACAATGAACTGCGAAGGAAAGAAGAAAAGAGTTCGCGGAACATTCAAATATGGTAAGACTGCTGCAACAAAGAAAGCAATCGTACAGTTAACTGAGGACAGCAAAGATATCGAGATCTTCCAGGGTCTCTAAGATCTTTGGAGAGCACATGAGGAAATTCGCCGTGCTCAATGCATACGGAAAGCAACCGTGATAATAAACAATCGAAAGGAGAAACACCATGGGAATTAAGACATATAACCCATATACGCCTTCCAGAAGACAGATGACTGGTTCTGATTTTTCAGAAATCACAAAAAAGACACCAGAGAAATCTCTGTTAGCTCCAAAGAGCAGACAGGCAGGCCGTAACAACCAGGGAAAAATCACAGTTAGACACCGCGGAGGCGGAGCTAAGAAAAAATATAGAATTATCGACTTCAAGAGAAGAAAAGATGGAATCGCTGCTACAGTAATCGGTATCGAGTACGATCCGAACAGAACAGCTAACATCGCTCTGATCTGCTACGAAGATGGTGAGAAAGCTTATATCCTTGCACCAGAAGGATTAAAAGACGGCATGAAAGTCATGAATGGACCAGAGGCTGAGGTTAGAGTAGGAAACTGCTTGCCACTTTCTCAGATTCCAGTAGGTACACAGATCCACAACATCGAGCTTCACCCAGGAAAGGGCGGACAGATGGTTCGTTCTGCTGGTAACAGCGCTCAGTTAATGGCTAAAGAAGGAAAGTATGCAACACTGAGACTTCCTTCAGGAGAGATGAGAATGGTTCCGCTTGAGTGCAGAGCTTCTATCGGAGTAGTAGGAAATGGTGACCACAACCTGATCAACATTGGTAAAGCAGGTCGTACACGTCACATGGGTATCAGACCGACAGTTCGTGGTTCTGTTATGAACCCGAATGACCATCCGCATGGTGGTGGTGAAGGTAAGACTGGAATCGGACGTCCGGGTCCATGTACACCTTGGGGTAAACCAGCACTTGGTCTTAAGACAAGAAAGAAAAATAAAGCTTCTAACAAGATGATCGTAAGAAGAAGAGATGGTAAATCTATTAAATAGTTTTCGTAAGGAGGTTAGAACCTATGGCACGTTCAGTTAAAAAAGGCCCATTCGCAGATGCAAGCCTGCTTAAGAAGGTTGACGCAATGAACGCAGCAGGAGACAAGTCTGTAATCAAGACATGGTCCCGCCGTTCTACAATCTTCCCAAGCATGGTTGGACATACAATCGCCGTTCACGACGGGAGAAAACATGTACCTGTATATGTAACAGAAGATATGGTTGGACACAAACTCGGAGAGTTCGTAGCAACCAGAACATACAGAGGACATGGAAAAGACGAGAAGAAATCAAGAGTTAGATAATTATATTGTGAAAGGAGGGTTCATCCATGGCTAAAGGACAACACAGATCCCAGATTAAGAGAGAAAGAAATGCTAACAAAGATACGAGACCTTCTGCTAAGTTATCTTATGCAAGAGTTTCCGTACAGAAAGCATGCTTCGTATTGGATGCCATCAGAGGTAAGGATGTACAGACAGCACTTGGTATTTTGACTTATAATCCAAGATATGCTTCTAGTTTAATAAAGAAATTATTAGAGTCAGCAATCGCAAATGCTGAGAACAATAACGGTATGAATGCTGAGAACCTTTATATTGCAGAGGCTTATGCAAACAAAGGACCAACAATGAAGAGAATCAGACCTAGAGCACAGGGTAGAGCTTACAGAATCGAGAAGAGAATGAGCCACATTACACTCGTGCTTGATGAAAGATAAGGAGGACAATCATGGGACAGAAAGTTAATCCTCATGGCTTAAGAGTCGGTGTTATCAAAGACTGGGACTCTAAGTGGTATGCAGAAAAGGATTTTGCAGACTACCTGGTAGAAGACCATGAAATCAGAACGTATCTTAAGAAGAGATTATACAGCGCTGGTGTTTCCAAGATCGAGATCGAAAGAGCATCTGATCGCGTTAAGATTACAATTTATACAGCTAAACCGGGTGTTGTTATCGGTAAAGGCGGAGCTGAGATCGAGAAAGTAAAAGGTGAGCTTGCACAGTTTACTGACAAGAAATTAGTTGTTGATATCAAAGAGATCAAGAGACCGGATAAAGACGCTCAGTTAGTAGCAGAGAATATCGCATTACAGCTTGAGAACCGTATTTCATTCAGACGTGCTATGAAATCATGCATGTCCAGAACAATGAAGTCTGGAGCACTCGGAGTTAAAACTTCCGTATCCGGACGTCTTGGTGGAGCTGATATGGCTCGTACAGAGTTCTACAGCGAGGGAACAATTCCACTTCAGACACTGAGAGCAGACATTGACTACGGATTCGCTGAGGCAAACACAACTTATGGTAAAGTTGGAGTTAAAGTTTGGATTTACAAAGGCGAGGTTCTTCCGGAGAGAGCACATAAGGAAGGAGATAGATAATCATGTTAATGCCAAAAAGAGTAAAACGTCGTAAACAATTCCGTGGTTCCATGAAGGGTAAAGCTCTTCGCGGAAACAAGATTACTAATGGTGAATATGGTATCGTTGCAATGGAGCCATGCTGGATCCGTTCCAACCAGATCGAGGCTGCCCGTGTTGCTATGACTCGTTATATCAAACGTGGTGGTAAAGTTTGGATCAAAATATTCCCTGATAAACCTGTAACTACGAAACCAGCTGAGACACGTATGGGTTCTGGAAAAGGAACCTTAGAGTACTGGGTAGCAGTTGTTAAACCGGGTCGCGTAATGTTCGAGATTTCCGGAGTAGCTGAGGAAGTAGCTAAAGAAGCTCTTCGTCTTGCAACACACAAGCTGCCATGTAAATGTAAAGTAGTTTCTCGCGCAGACTTAGAAGGCGGTGATAACAGTGAAAATTAATGCATTTGTAGAAGATTTAAAGACAAAATCAGCTGCAGAGCTGAATGAAGAATTAGTAGCTGCTAAAAAGGAACTCTTCAACTTAAGATTCCAGAACGCAACAAATCAGTTAGACAACACAAGCAGAATCAAAGAAGTTAGAAGAAATATTGCCAGAATTCAGACAGTAATTACTGAAAAGGCAGCTCAGAATTAAGAGTAGACTCATAAACCCCAGGAAAGGAGTTACAGACTGTGGAAAGAAATCTTAGAAAAACCAGAGTTGGTAAGGTTATCAGTAATAAAATGGATAAAACCATCGTTGTTGCAATCGAAGATCATGTAAAACATCCGCTTTACAAAAAGATTGTAAAGAAGACATATAAGCTGAAAGCTCATGATGAGAACAATGAATGCAACATCGGAGACAAAGTAAAAGTTATGGAAACAAGACCTCTGTCAAAAGACAAGAGATGGAGACTTGTTGAAGTTATGGAAAAAGTGAAATAGTATAAGGAGGGAAACCTGCATGATACAGCAAGAAAGCAGACTTAAAGTAGCAGACAACACAGGTGCGAAAGAGTTACTGTGTATCCGCGTACTTGGCGGTTCAACAAGAAGATATGCAAGTATCGGAGACGTTATTGTTGCGACTGTTAAAGATGCAACACCAGGCGGCGTTGTTAAAAAAGGCGATGTAGTTAAAGCTGTAGTTGTTCGTACTGTAAACAGTACTCGCCGTAAAGATGGATCTTACATCCGTTTCGACGAAAACGCTGCTGTAATTATAAAAGACGATAAGACACCAAGAGGAACCCGTATCTTTGGGCCAGTAGCAAGAGAGCTTCGTGACAAACACTTCATGAGAATTGTTTCCTTAGCTCCGGAAGTACTGTAGGGAGGTGCAAAGGAATGGCAATGTTAAAAATTAAAAAAGGTGATACAGTTAAAGTTATCGCTGGTAAAGATAAAGACAAAGAAGGCAAAGTTATCGCTGTAGATCACAAGAACGGAAGAGTTACTGTAGAAGGCGTTAACATGCTTACAAAGCATACAAAACCTAGCATGACAAACCAGAATGGTGGAATCGTTCACCAGGAAGGATCTATCGACATTTCCAACGTTATGTACTTACACAAAGGTAAAGCTACAAGAGTTGGAATCAAAATGGATGGAGACAAGAAAGTTCGTTTTGCAAAATCTACTGGTGAAGTGATCGATTAATTGAGGAAGGAGGGCTTAAGCTTTGAGTAGACTGAAAGAACAGTACCAGAACGAAATCGTTGATGCATTAACGAAAAAGTTCGGTTATAAGAATATTATGGAAGTGCCAAAACTTGATAAAGTTGTAATCAACATGGGTGTTGGCGAGGCAAAAGACAATGCAAAACTGTTAGATTCCGCAATTGCTGATCTTGAGAAGATCACAGGACAGAAAGCAGTTGTTTGTAGAGCTAGAAAGTCCGTTGCTAACTTCAAACTGAGAGAAGGAATGGCAATCGGTTGTAAAGTTACTTTAAGAGGAGAGAAGATGTATGAGTTCGTTGACCGTCTGGTTAACCTTGCACTCCCTCGTGTACGTGACTTCAGAGGTGTAAATCCTAACGCATTTGACGGAAGAGGAAATTACGCTCTTGGTATCAAAGAACAGCTTATCTTCCCTGAGATCGAGTATGATAAGGTTGACAAGGTAAGAGGTATGGATATCATCTTCGTTACAACAGCGAATACAGATGAAGAGGCTCGTGAGCTGCTTACACAGTTCAATATGCCTTTTACAAAATAGGGAGGTAAATTATGGCTAAGACAGCAATGAAAGTAAAACAGCAGCGTCAGCAGAAATTCTCTACAAGAGAATATAATCGTTGCAGAATTTGTGGACGTCCTCATGCATATTTAAGAAAATATGGTATCTGCCGTGTTTGCTTCCGTGAACTGGCATACAAAGGACAGATTCCAGGCGTTAAGAAAGCAAGCTGGTAGGCACTGAACACTTGGCGAGGCCAAGCGCCCAGCACCGGCCGAGTTTGGTGAGAAGGCCGTTCTCTGAGTCTGGCGAGGTATTCCACGAGCCCGGCGAAGAGAACTACATTAAACAATCCATCAGAAGAGGAGGAAAACAATTCATGACTATGAGCGATCCAATTGCAGATATGCTTACAAGAATCCGTAATGCAAATACTGCTAAACATGATACAGTAGATGTACCTTCATCCAAGATGAAGCTTGCAATCGCAAATATCTTATTAGATGAAGGATATATCGAGAAATATGACATCGTAGAAGATGGAGTATTCAAAACAATCCATATTACATTAAAATATGGTGCAGACAAGAATGAGAAAGTTATCACAGGACTTAGAAGAATCTCCAAACCAGGTCTTCGTGTATACGCTAACAGCGCAGATCTTCCGAGAGTACTTGGAGGACTGGGAACAGCAATCATTTCCACAAACCACGGTGTAATCACTGACAAAGAAGCTAGAAAGCTTGGCGTTGGTGGAGAAGTTCTCTGCTACATTTGGTAGTCACTGAACAATTGAAACTGAAAACAGAGTGAGCAAAGACTCATTCCGAGAATCTAAGTTAAGGAGGATTTAGATATGTCACGTATCGGAAGACATCCAATCGCAATCCCGGCAGGAGTTACTGTTGAGATTAAAGAAAACAATGTAGTGACTGTAAAAGGTCCAAAAGGAACACTTGAGAAAGCACTTCCTACAGAGATGGAAATCAAGCAGGAAGGTGATGAAGTTGTTGTAACAAGACCAAACGATTTAAAGAAAATGAAATCTTTACATGGTCTTACAAGAACACTGATCAATAACATGGTTATTGGTGTAACAAACGGATACGAGAAAGTCCTGGAAGTTAACGGTGTTGGATACAGAGCAGCAAAATCAGGAAACAAATTAACACTGAACCTTGGTTATTCTCATCCAGTTGAGATGACAGATCCTGAAGGCGTTGAGACAGTAGTTGAAGGTCAGAACAAGATCATCGTTAAAGGAATCAGTAAAGAAAAAGTTGGCCAGTTTGCGGCTGAGATCAGAGACAAGAGAAGACCGGAGCCTTACAAAGGTAAAGGTATTAAGTATGCTGATGAAGTTATCAGACGTAAAGTTGGTAAGACTGGTAAAAAATAAGTAAGGAGAGTGTGAAAATGGTTAGCAAGAAATCAAGAAGTGAAGTTCGTGTAAACAAGCACAGAAAATTACGTAACCGTTTAGCTGGAACAACAGAGTGTCCACGCTTAGCTGTGTTTAGAAGTAATAATCATATGTATGCTCAAATTATTGACGATACAGTTGGAAATACACTGGTTTCCGCTTCCACTCTTCAGAAAGATGTGAAAGCAAACCTTGAGAAAACTAACAACGTTGATGCAGCAGCATATTTAGGAAAAGTCATTGCCGAGAAGGCACTTGAGAAAGGTATTAAAGACGTTGTCTTCGATAGAGGCGGATTTATTTACCAGGGTAAAATTCAGGCATTAGCAGACGCAGCTAGAGAAGCTGGGTTGAATTTCTAGAAGGAGGAGCACACATGAGACAGGAACGTATTGATGCTAGTCAGTTAGAGCTAGAAGAAAAAGTAGTGTCAATTAAACGTGTAACGAAAGTTGTTAAGGGTGGCCGTAATATGAGATTCACAGCTTTAGTAGTTGTTGGTGACAAGAACGGTCATGTTGGCGCTGGTTTAGGAAAAGCTACTGAGATTCCGGAAGCAATCCGCAAAGGTAAAGAGGATGCTGCAAAGAACCTTATCAAAGTAGCATTAGATGAGAACGATAGTATTACACATGATTTTATCGGAAAATTCGGAGGAGCTTCCGTGCTTCTTAAGAAGGCTCCGGAAGGAACTGGAGTTATCGCCGGTGGTCCGGCACGTGCCGTAATCGAGATGGCAGGAATCAAGAACATTCGTACAAAATCTCTTGGTTCAAACAATAAGCAGAACGTTGTTCTTGCAACTGTTGAGGGATTACGTCAGGTAAAAACTCCGGAAGCAGTAGCTAAACTTCGCGGTAAATCAGTAGAAGAAATCTTAGGCTAAGGAGGAAGAGTGAAATGGCAGATTTAAAAGTAACATTAGTAAAATCTACAATTGGAGCTGTTCCGAAGCATAAGAAAACTGTTGAAGCTTTAGGTTTAAAGAAGCTTAATAAGACAGTAGTTCTGCCGGATAACGCAGCTACAAGAGGAATGATCAAACAGGTTCAGCACCTAGTAAAAGTTGAAGAAGCATAGATTAAAATTCAGATAAGGAGGTGTCACAATGGATTTATCAAACTTAAGACCTGCTGATGGAGCAAAACAGAGTGATAATTTCAGAAGAGGACGTGGACACGGTTCTGGAAATGGTAAGACAGCTGGTAAGGGACACAAAGGTCAGAAAGCTCGTTCTGGAGCACCAAGACCAGGTTTCGAAGGTGGTCAGATGCCATTATATAGAAGAATACCTAAGAGAGGATTTACAAACAGAAATTCTAAGACTATCGTTGGAATTAACGTAAGTGCTCTTGAAGTATTTGACAATGATGCAGTTGTTTCCGTAGAAACACTGATCGAGCAGGGAATCGTTAAGAATCCAAGAGATGGTGTTAAGATTCTTGGTAATGGTGAGCTCACAAAGAAGCTTACTGTTCAGGCAAATGCATTTAGTGCTGGTGCAGTAGCTAAGATTGAGGCGTTAGGTGGAAAAGCAGAGGTGATCTAATGTTAGAGACATTTCGAAGGGCATTTCAAACAAAGGATATTCGTAGAAAACTTGGATATACTTTTTTGATGTTGATCGTAATCAGACTGGGATCACAGTTGCCTACACCAGGAGTAGATCCGACTTATATTAAAGAGTTTTTTGCTCAGAATTCCGGGGAGGCGTTCAACTTGTTTAACGCTTTCACCGGAGGCTCTTTTGAGCAGATGTCAATTCTGGCATTGAGCATTACTCCATACATTACATCTTCCATTATTGTTCAGCTTCTTACAATCGCAATTCCGAAACTTGAGGAGATGCAGAAAGATGGAGAAGATGGAAGAAAGAAGATTGTAGCAATTACACGTTATCTGACAGTTGGACTTGCTCTTATGGAGTCAACAGCTATGGCCGTTGGTTTCGGAAGACAGGGACTTTTGAAAGAATTTAATTTTGTGAATGCTGCAATCGTAGTTCTTACACTGACCGCAGGCTCTACATTTCTGATGTGGATTGGTGAGCGGATTACTGAAAAAGGTGTAGGAAATGGAATTTCAATTGTGTTGGTAATTAATATTATCTCACGTATTCCAAGCGATATGACAACGCTCTTTACGAAATTCGTAAAAGGAAAAAGTCTCGCATCAGGTGGACTTGCTGTTGTTATTATAGTTGCTATTATCCTCGTACTTGTTGTATTCGTAGTAGTACTTCAGGACGGCGAGAGAAGAATTGCAGTACAGTATTCACAGAAGGTGATGGGAAGAAGAACTTACGGTGGACAGTCCACGAACATTCCGCTGAAAGTCAATACTGCAGGTGTTATCCCGATTATCTTTGCATCTTCATTGATGCAGTTCCCGATTGTGATTGCAACATTTGCCGGCAAGGGAAATGGAACAGGAATCGGAAGCGAGATTTTAAGAGGTCTTAATCAGGGTAACTGGTGTAATCCTCAGATGCCGAAATATAGCTGGGGACTGGCAGTATACATCATTTTGACAGTATTTTTTGCTTATTTCTATACATCAATTACATTTAATCCGTTAGAGATTGCAAATAACATGAAGAAAAATGGTGGATTTATCCCGGGTATCCGTCCAGGAAAACCGACTGTTGAGTATTTGACAAAGATTCTGAATTACATTATCTTTGTTGGCGCATGTGGTCTTGTATTGATTCAGCTTGTACCGATCATTTTTAATGGATGGTTAGGAGCAAGCGTGTCCTTTGGTGGTACATCACTGATTATCATTGTCAGTGTAATCTTAGAGACACTTAAGCAGATCGAGTCACAGATGCTTGTACGAAATTACAAAGGTTTTTTGAATAAATAAGCAGGATAACTCGCGGAAGATTCTTTCGCGGGTTATTATGCTATAAAGGAGAGTAATTATGAAGATTATTATGTTAGGTGCGCCAGGAGCTGGAAAAGGCACACAGGCTAAGAAAATTGCAGCTAAGTACGAAATCCCACACATTTCTACTGGAGATATCTTCAGAGCTAATATCAAAGAGGGGACAGAGCTTGGTAAAAAAGCAAAAACATATATGGATCAGGGACTTCTTGTACCGGATGAACTGGTAGTTGATCTCGTAGTTGACCGTGTGAATCAGGAAGACTGCAAGAATGGATATGTTCTGGATGGATTTCCGAGAACCATTCCTCAGGCAGAAGCACTTGATAAAGCACTGGCAGAGCTTGGACAGAAGATGGATTATGCAATTGATGTAGATGTACCGGATGAGAATATCATTCACCGTATGGGTGGACGTCGTGCCTGTGTTGGCTGTGGAGCTACATACCATCTGGAATATGCTCCTACAAAAGTTGAAGGAATCTGTGATGCATGTGGTAAAGAACTCATTCTTCGTGATGATGATAAACCGGAGACAGTAAAGAAACGTCTTGATGTATATCACGAACAGACACAGCCACTGATTGATTACTACACAAATGCAGGAATCTTAAAGACAGTTGACGGAACAGTTGACATTGATGTTGTGTTCCAGAACATTGTGGAGATTTTAGGAGCGTAACAGCATGCCGGTCACGATAAAATCAGCAAGAGAAATTGAACTAATGGCAGAAGCCGGAAGAATTCTTGAGATTGTACATAATGAACTACGTGACGCGCTCCATGTGGGGATGAGTACGCTGGATATCGACAGATTAGGAGAAGAGATTATACGCAGTTATGATTGTATTCCTTCCTTCCTGAATTATAACGGATATCCGGCATCCATCTGCGTATCTCTGAATCAGGAAGTTGTTCATGGAATACCGGACAAACACCGACTGATTCAGGACGGAGATATTGTAAGTCTGGATGCAGGAGTCATCTACAAGGGGTATCATTCAGATGCGGCCAGAACTTATGGAGTAGGTGAAATCAGTAAAGAAGCAAAAAATCTGATGCAGATAACAAAAGAATGTTTCTTTGAAGGTATAAAATATGCCAGAGAAGGTAATCATTTATTTGATATATCCGGTGCGATCGGAGATTACGCCGAAGAACATGGATATGGTGTGGTTCGTGATCTGTGTGGACACGGAATTGGAACACATCTGCATGAGGCACCTGAAATTCCGAATTTCAGGATGAACCGGAAGGGAATGCTTCTGAAAGCAGGTATGACATTAGCGATTGAACCAATGATCACAGCAGGTGGTCATGAAGTTGACTGGCTGGATGATGACTGGACAGTTGTCACCAGAGATGGTTCACTAGCAGCACATTATGAAAATACAGTGCTGATCACAGAGGGAGAACCAAAACTTCTCTCGCTTAGTGAGAAGGTATTATAATAGAAGAAAACGATCTGACAGTCAGATTCGAACTCAATATTATGATTCGAGAGAAACTCAAGTATAGGAGAGATCGCTATGGAACAGTTTGAAACAGGAATGATGGCCCGGTCCCAAAGTGGACATGATGCCGGAAATGTGTATGTAATCACAAAGGTTGAAGAGGCATACGTATATTTAGTGGATGGAAAAGTAAGAACACTGGATAAGCCGAAAAAGAAAAAGAAGAAGCATGTCCAGTTGATCAAAGAAAGCTTTGATATCCAGGGCGCCACAGATGTGGACATAAAAAGATGGATCAAAATTTGGAATAAGGAAGATAATCAGAATTAGGAGGAAGCGTATATGTCAAAAGCTGACGTAATAGAAATTGAAGGAACAGTAGTAGAAAAATTACCAAACGCAATGTTTCAGGTTGAACTTGAGAATGGACATCAGGTTCTGGCACACATCAGCGGAAAACTTAGAATGAACTTTATCAAGATCTTACCAGGAGATAAAGTAACACTTGAGTTATCCCCATATGATCTTTCAAAAGGAAGAATTATCTGGAGAGATAAATAGGAAGAGATTTAAAATAATCTTGAAAAGGATATAGAAATATATCTGAAAATTCAAAAAAAGACATTAAAATAAGCTAAAAAATACTCGAAAAAATAATAGAAAAAATTAAAAAAACTCAAGAAAAAGTATTGACTTTATTTGAGATATCATGCTACAATATATAAGCGCGTTTCTGGGCGCTTATATTTGCGTTATCATATATTTGAAGAACAGTCGGTGATACAGTCTTCAGATATTTTCATGAGTTGCAAAATGATATGATAAAAGAAACCGTGCGAAACAAAAGGCAGAGCAATGGATGAAAGGAGGATCCCCTAATGAAGGTTAGATCATCAGTAAAACCAATTTGCGAAAAATGCAAAGTAATCAAAAGAAAAGGAAGCGTTCGCATTATCTGCGAAAACCCGAAACACAAACAGAGACAGGGTTAATTAATTAGGCGGCTGATAGTCAGGACACGCCAGGCGGTGTGTAGAGACTATTTTAAATATACAAGGAACACCTTTAGCCGGTGATGATTCCTCGTATATTGCTTCTAATGCCGGTCCGTCATTACCGCACAGCTTCCATAAAAGATGCGGTGACCGGAAAGGGCATGATACCGAACATGCCTGGGACATGGAGATGTGTCCCCTATTAAAGACGATAACAAACAAAGAAAGTGGAGGAACAGTCACATGGCACGTATTGCAGGTGTAGATTTACCAAGAGACAAACGAGTTGAGATCGGATTAACTTATATCTACGGAATCGGTAGAACAAGCGCAACCCGTATCTTAGCACAGGCAGGAGTTAATCCTGATATTCGTTGTAGAGATCTTACAGACGACGATGTAAAGAAAATCAGTGCAGTAATCGACGAGACTCAGACTGTAGAAGGAGATCTTAGAAGAGAGATCGCTCTGAACATCAAGAGATTACAGGAGATCGGATGCTATAGAGGAATCCGTCACAGAAAAGGACTTCCGGTTCGTGGTCAGAAGACTAAGACAAATGCAAGAACAAGAAAAGGTCCTAAGAGAACAGTAGCAAACAAGAAGAAATAAGTAACAAATAACAAATAACACAAAAAGGAAAGCGTAGGTTAGTTTTATTATGGCAAAGAAAGTTACAAAGAAAGTGACAAAGAAACGTGTCAAGAAAAACGTTGAACATGGACAGGCTCACATTCAGTCATCTTTTAATAACACAATCGTTACATTAACAGATGCTCAGGGAAATGCTCTTTCATGGGCAAGTGCGGGCGGTCTTGGATTTAGAGGTTCAAGAAAATCTACCCCTTATGCAGCTCAGATGGCAGCTGAAACAGCAGCTAAAGCAGCATTAGTACATGGTTTAAAATCAGTTGACGTAATGGTTAAAGGACCAGGTTCAGGTAGAGAAGCAGCAATCCGTGCACTTCAGGCATGCGGAATCGATGTAACAAGCATCAGAGACGTAACACCGGTACCACACAATGGTTGCCGTCCGCCGAAGCGCAGAAGAGTCTAGTTACAATAATTACGTTAATGGATTGTAGTATCCGAATATTTATAGGAGGAAAATTAAAACATGGCAGTAAATAGAGTTCCGGTTCTTAAAAGATGCAGATCCCTCGGTATGGATCCAGTATATTTAGGAATTGATAAAAAGTCCAACAGACAGTTAAAGAGATCCAATAGAAAGATGAGCGAGTATGGTCTTCAGTTACGTGAGAAACAGAAAGCGAAATTCATCTATGGTGTATTAGAGAAACCTTTCAGAAACTACTTCGAGAAAGCTCAGCGTATGAACGGAATGACAGGTGATAACCTGATGATCCTTCTTGAGTCCAGACTTGACAACGTAGTATTCCGTATGGGATTTGCTAGAACAAGACGTGAAGCTAGACAGATCGTTGATCATAAGCATGTACTTGTAAACGGTAAGCAGGTAAATATTCCATCTTACCTGATCAAAGCTGGTGATACAGTAGAGATCAAAGAGGCTAAAAAGAGCTCTCCAAGATACAAAGAGATCGTAGAGGTCACAGGTGGACGTATGGTTCCAGACTGGTTAGAAGTAGATCAGGAGAACCTGAAAGGAACAGTTAAAGAGCTTCCTGCACGTGAAGCAATTGATGTTCCAGTTGATGAGATGTTGATCGTCGAGTTATATTCTAAATAATAACCAGTAACCCCACAGGAGGTGGACTTAGTGTTTGATTTTAATAAACCCAATATAGAAATAACAGAGATTTCAGAAGATAAGAAGTATGGAAGATTTGTTGTAGAGCCTTTGGAAAGAGGTTATGGAACAACATTAGGTAATTCTCTTCGCAGAATTATGCTTTCATCATTACCAGGATCTGCTATCAGCCAGGTAAAGATTGATGGTGTTCTGCATGAGTTCAGCTCCATCCCAGGAGTGAAAGAAGACGTTACCGAGATCATCATGAACCTGAAGTCACTGGCTATCAAAAATACATCTGAGACAGATGAGCCGAAGACTGCATATATCGAGTTCGAGGGTGAAGGTGTTGTCACAGCTGCAGATATACAGGTAGATCAGGATATTGAGATCATGAATCCAGAGACTGTTATCGCTACATTGAATGGTGGAGCAGACAGCAAATTATATATGGAGCTGACCATTACAAAGGGCAGAGGATATGTAAGTGCTGAGAAGAATAAGAACGATGAGTTACCAATTGCAGTAATCCCAATCGATTCTATTTACACCCCAGTGGAGCGCGTGAATCTCACAGTTGAGAATACACGTGTCGGACAGATTACAGATTTTGATAAACTGACATTAGATGTATATACAAATGGTACATTACTTCCAGATGAGGCAGTCAGCCTTGCTGCAAAGGTGTTGAGCGAGCATCTGAAACTCTTTATTGATCTGTCAGAAGTAGCACAGGCTGCTGAAGTCATGATTGAGAAAGAAGATGACGAGAAAGAGAAAGTGCTTGAGATGAGCATTGATGAACTTGAGTTATCTGTTCGTTCATACAACTGTCTGAAGAGAGCTGGAATCAACACAGTTGAAGAGCTCACAAACAGAACATCTGAGGATATGATGAAAGTTCGTAACCTTGGACGTAAGTCACTGGAAGAAGTTCTTGCTAAGCTTGATGAATTAGGATTAAGCTTAAGCAAAGGAGAAGAGTAGACACTGAATACTTATAGGAATGTGAGCCGTAAGGTGATACATTCGTTAAGCATTCAGTGAAATAGATGTTATCTGCTGGTAAGACCGTAAGAGCACAGCAGAGCATTTGGCTAGTAAGCCCGAAGAGTATAACCAAGTGTTAAATATGGAGGAAATTTAAAATGGCAAAGTATAGAAAACTCGGCAGAACATCAAGCCAGAGAAAAGCTTTATTAAGAAACCAGGTAACAGCACTTCTGAATAACGGAAAAATCGTTACAACAGAAGCTAAGGCTAAAGAGATCCGCAAGATCGCTGAAGGTCTTATTGCTATGGCTGTAAAAGAGAAAGATAACTTCAAAGAAGTTACTGTAAAAGCTAAAGTTGCTCGTAAAGACGAGAATGGCAAGAGAGTAAAAGAAGTTGTAGACGGAAAGAAGAAAACAGTTTACGACGAAGTTGACAAGACAATCAAGAAAGATATGCCTAGCAGACTTCACGCTCGCCGCCAGATGCTGAAAGTTCTTTACCCTGTAACAGAGGTTCCTACAGCACAGGCTGGAAGAAAGAAAAACACAAAAGAAGTTGATCTTGTTGCTAAATTATTCGACGAGATCGCACCAAAATACGCAGATCGTAAAGGTGGATACACAAGAATCGTTAAGATTGGTCAGCGTAAAGGTGATGCAGCTATGGAAGTTCTCATCGAGCTTGTATAATTGCAAATACTTCGATAATCTGAATAAGATAATTTTAAAGCTGTCATGTGAAAACATGGCAGCTTTTTTGTAATTTGTATGAAAATAAAATGTTTGATAATTTGCAAATAAGATATGTTGTCTTGTAGTTTACGATAGAAGGAGCTCCATCGCTTATACTTACACTCCAAGCACTGGACGTTTCCATGAGCCGAAAAACAAGCAATCATGTTCAGCAAGAACTTCCATGATTGCTAACGTCTCATTTCAACAGTGCTTAAGTCGTGCGCATATAAGAGATGGAGAGCCTTCTTAGCGTAAGTCTACGAGGCAAATATTTCCTTGTTATATTATGGATATATAATTTTATAAGTTTAAAATCAAATTACAGAAAAGCTTATAAAGCATCTGAAAAAAGAGAGAATAGCTTCATTACATCTTTTTATTTATTGCAGGGTAAATAAAACTTCAACAGCCAGTCAATAAACAGGAATACAAAGCAAAATACATGCCTATGTGCGACTTGAGTACAATGGAGATGAGATAATGTCAATCGTGTAAGCCATTGCTGTACACGATTGACACGCTTATTAGCTCATCGAAATGTTCTGTACTCGGAGCGCAAAGGCATGTATTTGCTTATAAGTATTCCGTCTTATTTACGATGTAATCTTTTCAACTTTAACCGTACATACTTTGTACTCTGGTGTACTTGAGATGGAATCCAGTGCATCGCTTGTCAGCCAGTTAGCTCCACCTTCGATATAGTGGAAAGGCATCCAGCATTCACCAGGATTTGTCTTGTAGGATACGGTAGCTTTTGCCTGAATCGTTCCACGTCTGGAAGAAATGGAAACCATCTCTCCGTCTTCAACGCCAAGCTTTTGTGCATCTTCTGTGTTTAACTCGATAAAGGACTCACTGGCAATCTGATTGATTCCTTCTGTCTTATCAGTCATAGCACACGCATTGTAATGATAGAGAATACGTCCTGTCATCATGATCAGAGGATATTCCTCATCTGGAAGCTCCATAGAAGGTGTGTATGCAGCTGGTCTGAAATATCCAAGACCTCTTGCAAATTTTCCTACGTGCATAATTGGTGTTCCAGGGTGATCTTTTGATGTACATGGCCACTGAAGTCCCTGTCCGTTTACTTCTTCGCTGTCCAGCCTCTCATGGCTGATACCGGCAAATGAAGGAGTTACAGATGCAATTTCATCCATAATCTGTGCAGGTGTCAGATGAGGCTGTGGATAGCCCATACGACGCATGATCTCAGTGAAGATCCAAGTATCAGGCTTCGTATCACCTTCAATCTCTACGGCCTTTCTGACGCGCTGTACACGTCTCTCTGTATTAGAGAAGGTTCCTTCTTTTTCAGCATAAGAACGTCCTGGAAGAATAACATCAGCAAGTTTTGCAGTCTCAGTCATGAACAGCTCATCCATTGCGAAGAAGTCCAGTGACTCAAGAGATTTTATTACGTGATGTGTATTCGGATCTGTTCTGACCGGATCCTCTCCGAAGATAAACAATCCTTTAATATCTCCACTGATCATCTTAGGGAAGCAGTCCGTAGCTTTTGTACCAATATTCGGATTCAGCTTCGTATCCCATGCTTTTTCAAATTTCTCAAGAACTCCCGGTTTGTCGATGTTCTGATATCCGCTGAACTGGGTCGGCGAAGCACCCATATCGCAGGCTCCCTGTACATTGTTCTGACCACGGATTGGGTTAACACCGCATCCAGGTTTTCCAAGTTTACCGACCATCATAGCCATGTTAGAAATGGACATAACACCTTCTGTACCAGTATGATGCTCTGTAACACCAAGACAGTACATAATTGGAGCCCGATCAGCTTTTGCGTAAATACGTGCAGCTTCTCTCAACATATCTGCATCGATCTGACAGATCTCTGCTACTTTTTCAGGTGTATAATCTTTGACCATTTCTTTCATAGCTTCGAAGTTCTCTGTACGGTCTTCGATGAATTTGTGGTCGATTAAGTCTTCTTCAATGAAGATATGCATCATACCATTTGCAAACGCCACGTTTGTACCTGGTTTTAATTTCAAATGGATATCAGCATCTTTACACAGGTCGATATCACGTGGGTCAACTACGATGAGTTTAGCACCGCGCTGTACGGCCTGACGAACCTGCATTCCGATAACCGGATGTGCATGTTCCGGGTTAGATCCTACAAGGAGGATAGCATCAGATTCATGAGTAATATCATAAATAGTATTTGTCATAGCTCCTGAGCCAAGTGTGGTTGCCAATCCGGCAACAGTAGGAGAATGTCAAACGCGCGCGCAGTTATCGGTATTGTTGCTCTTAAACGCTGTTCTTACCATTTTCTGAAGCATGTAAATGTCTTCGTTGGTAGAACGAGAGCAGGCAAATCCGGCCAGCGCCTCACCTCCATATTGATTTCTGATTTCTGAGAATTTGGAAGCTACGAGATTTAAAGCCTCATCCCATGTAGCACGCTCAAATTCACCAGTTTCTTTGTTCTTAATTAATGGATAACGGATTCTTGCATCACAGTCTATGAAGTCGAAAGAAGCACTACGTCCTTTGACACAGAGCAGATTGTGGTTGGAAGGACCGTCTGCACCCTGCACGTCTACGATTTTGCCGTCTTTTATGTACAGATCCATCTGACAGCCTGTAGCACAGTGCGGACAGGTTGTGCGGACTTTCTTAACTTCCCATTCACGATAATTTTTCCTTCTCTTAATCGTAAGAGCACCTGTAGGGCAAGCCTGAGCACAGTTTCCACAAGACTCGCATAAGGAATTCTCCCAGCCTTCGCCGAACGGTACTTTTACATACACACGTGCACCGTTTCTCTCAAGAGAAAGAGCATGTCTTCCGGTCGCATTTGCACAAGTGCTGATACAACGCTGGCACTGGATACAAAGACCAGGGTCATAGGAGAGGAATGGATGAGCGTCAAATGGCTCATGCTGTACATCTCCGTGTGATGATTTAAAGTTTGGCACATCAATACCATATTCGCGTGCCATAGCCTGAAGCTCACAGGCACCATTTTTAATACATTTGAAACAGTTTGTTTTATGCTCAGCCATCAAGAGATGGAGAGTGTTCTTTCTGGATTCGATAACAGCTGGGCTGTCTGTTGTAATGTTCATGTCCGCTTTTACTTTTGTGTTGCAGGCAGTTACAAGTTTATTCATGCCTTCTACTTCTACGACACAGATACGACAGGAACCAATTTCATTAATTTTTTCCAGGAAGCAAAGTGTAGGAATATGGATTCCATGCTCCCTTGCAGCGCTTAAGATTGACTGACCTTCTTTTGCTTCAATCTGTACGCCATCGATTGTCAGATTAATCATAAGTCTCTACCTCCTACCATAGCTCCACATCCGAAGTGGTCACAACGCAGACAGCGACATGCTTCCTGCATAGCTTCTTCATGTGTTAAGAACTCTTCTACATGTTCGAAATCTTTCTTGCGGATATTTGCCGGGCGCTCACCAATCTCTGTACGTCCCATAAGATCACGCATATTTTCTTTTGGTTCCGGTACAACAGCTTCACAAGTAAGTGTGTGGTGGTAACCAAGATATTCATCAATATTGTGTGCAGCTACTTTTCCGGCAGCGATTGCACGAATTACAGTGGATGGACCAGTTGCACAGTCTCCGCCGGTGAATACACCAGGGATTTCTTTTACTTCTGTGTCAAGTCCGGCCTGAAGGATATTCCATTTTGCAGGGATACCAAACTCTTCAAATGGAGCGGATACAATATCCTGTCCAACTGCGATCATAATAACATCTGCTTTGAATTCCTGTTTTTCTTTTGCAGCATCCTTTGGTGCCGGTCTGGATCCGCGGTAAGCACTAATCATCTGTGGTTGTGTGATCAGAGATTTACAGTTACCATTTTCATCTTTTGTAATCTCGACCGGAGCCTGCAGTGTTACAAGTGCGATTCCTTCCATAACTGCGGATTCAATCTCGGATTCCAGGGCAGTCATGTCTTTCTGACGACGACGGTAAATGATAGATACTTCTTCTGCGTTACATCTGACAGCACTTCTTGCACAGTCCATAGCAACGTTACCACCACCGATAACAACAACACTTTTGCCAGTGTAATCAGGAAGATTTCCATTTCCAATCTGATCCAGAATATCTACAGCAGATACAACATTTCCGGCGTCAGCACCTTCAATACGAAGTGTCTTACCTGTCTGAGCACCAATTCCAACAAAAATTGCATCATGTTTCTCGTAAATATCTTTGACAGGAATATCTTTTCCGATTGTTGTGTTGTATGTAACATGGATATCACCGCTATTTAAAATCGCACGGATATCTTCATCTAGACGATCTTTCGGAAAACGGTAATTCGGAATTCCATAACGGAGCATTCCGCCAAGTTTGTCATGCGTTTCATATATTTCAATCTTATGTCCCATAAGAGCTAAGAAGTATGCTGCAGTTAGTCCTGCAGGACCACCACCAATGACACCGATGGATTTTCCT
This sequence comes from Dorea sp. AGR2135, assembly GCF_000420885.1. Lineage (NCBI taxonomy): Bacteria > Bacillati > Bacillota > Clostridia > Lachnospirales > Lachnospiraceae > Dorea > Dorea sp. AGR2135. The sequence continues at coordinate 70,803 of NZ_ATVU01000008.1, forward strand.
GTAGAAGGATTCGGTTTTGGTGTAGCAACTTTGTCGACTGGCATCATATCAACTGCATATTTTTTCAGTGCACGGATGTTGATCGGTGACTCCAGCATCTTTCTTCTGCAACGCTCCTCACAAGGATGCTCACAGACCATAGCACAGGCTGTCGGGAACGGATTGTCTTTACGGATCAGATTAATTGCTCCGGCGTAATCCTCTTCACCAACTAATGCGATATATCCAGGAATATTTACATGTGCAGGACATAAGGAGATACAAGGTACCTTCTGTCCGATGGATTCCAGACATTTTTTATTTTCAATGTGGCTCTGATATTCGTCTGCAAACAGGTCTAATCCTTTTAAGACCTCATCAGCGGCATTCCAACCGATGGCACAGTCAGCAGATGAACGGATCATCGTAGCCATCATACGGATGTTATCCAAAGTTTTTTCTGTTGCACGGCCATCTAACACTTTCTGCATCAGACGCGCTACAAGTGGAAGACCGTCGCGGCACGGAACACATTTTCCACAAGTCTGGTTTGCAGCCGTACGCAGCATAGAAATCTGCATAGTGATCGGGCAGCTTCCAGGAGGATAAACCTCAACTTTATGAGAAAAATGTCGTGCGATTTCATCCATTTTCACGTCATAACCTGACGGATCAGCAAGATATAATTTGCTCATAATTTTCCCTTTCTAAATTCAATAAAGATTTTTTTAGTCGTCTTTTAAATAAACGAACCAGTAGGTAAGACCTACCAAAACTACTCCGCCGATAATGTTCCCCAACGTTACCGGAAGAAGATTTTTGGTGAACATAGCTCCCCATGTAAGGCCAGATACGTCAGCGCCGGCAGCAGTTGCAGCTTCAAGATAGGCTGCATTTCCCTTAGCAAAAATACCGGCAGCAATATAGTACATATTGGCTACGCTATGCTCGAATCCACATAAAACGAACATCATGATTGGAAAGAACAATCCGATGATCTTGGAAGACACCTGCTTGGCAGCAAATGAAATCCATACAGCGATACATACAAGGAAATTACATGCAATTCCGCGAAGAAATGCATCGCCAAAGGAGAGTGATACCTTACCGGCAGCAGTGCTGATCATAGAAGCAGCAAGACCGTTGTTAAAAAGACCGGCCTGATGGCTGAATACACAGATTGCAGCAACACCAATTCCACCGACCATATTGCCAAGGTATACAACTACCCAGTTCTTCAGCATTCCGCCAAGAGTGATCTCTTTTTTGCAGAGCGGAATAACCAGAAGACAATTACCTGTGAACAGTTCACTTCCAGCGAGGAGTACCATAGTCAGTCCTCCTGGGAAGATGCATGCTCCAAGAAACTTGCCTGCAGATGCCAGCGGAATAGATACAGCGGCTGCAGTAGAAGCAACGCCTCCAAATGCGATAAAGATTCCGGCCAGTATTCCAAGAACGAACATCTTGGCGACAGGAGTGTTTACCTTCCCCTTTCCGATAGCAATATAATTGTTAGCAATTTCTTTTGGTGAATTCATAACAAATTCCTCCCTTCCCCTAAAATTTTATTTCTAATATATATGATGCCGGCAAAAAGTTACGTAAAAACATCGTTTGCCCTGATATCATAATATATAGACTTCAAGCTTGTCGCCTGCCGCAAGAGGTTTACTTCCGGCAGGAATGATGGCCAGCAGATCACAATCGCTCATGGAAGAAACAGAACCATTGTGCTGGTTGCTAAGTGGGGTGAAATATAACATACCATTTTTGAAATCTGAATGACCTTTTAAAATTCTAGTCACAGGACTTGATTTTTTAAAATCAACCCCAAGATAAGCGGTTGTCTGTGAAAATGTGATGTCAGATCTTCCCGAGAGTTTTCTCATAAATGGAAAGCCGACACACAACAGACCTGTTGCGGCAGCACCCGGATTACCGGATAAGCCCAGAATGACTTTTCCGTCTTTAAATGCTCCAAGCATTGCACCGCCCGGTTTGAATTTTAACCGGTGGAAGAGAAGGTCGCCCCCAATACGACGTATCACTTCCGGCATATAGTCGAAATCACCGGCAGATACACCGCCTGTCGTGATTACGATATCATTGGTCTTGAGGGCTTCAAGTACGGCCCGACACAGGGAATCCAGATCATCACTGACCGTGTTAAGGTAGTTGGCAGTCATATGATGTTTTTGAATGTAACCGCCTAAAAGATATGGATTCGTGTTATAAATCTTACCGTATTCTAAAGGAGAACCCGTATTCAAAAGTTCGCTTCCGGTACTGATAAGCCCGATGGAGAGCTTTTTATAGACCCCAATTTCAGCAATTCCCTGTCCGGCAATCAGTGCCAGGTCAGAAGCGGTAAGTATTTTGCCTTTTGGAACAAGCAAAGTTCCGGCTGCAACATCTTCCCCAGGTGGAATGATGTTTGCGGAGGTAACGGGCGCCGTTAATGAAACTGTATTCTCAGTAAAGGAAGTGCGCTCATGCATGATAATGGCATCGGCACCTTCCGGAACCGGTGCGCCGGTCATGATCCGTGCAGCTTTTCCTTCTGTGATTGGATAGGTTGGAACACTTCCGGCAGGAATTACCTCGGTAACGTCTAAAGTCACGGGATGTTCCGGTGAAGCAGCGGCTGTGTCAGCCTGACGAAGTGCATATCCATCATATGCGCTTTTGGCAAAAGAAGGCACCGGAATTTTAGCTGTAATATCTTCTGCAAGAATTCGTTCAAAAGCATCTTGTAGTAAAATGTGTTCTATCGTCTGAGTTTCTGGCTTTGCCAGATTCAGGAGGCAGTCAGATGCTTCTTTTAAAGTCTGAATGTTCATATGTATGTTTTCCTTATATAAATGTATCGATTATTTATAAATGTTTTAAATCTCCGTTATGATAATGTTGTAATATACAGTCAGCGATAGCTTCGATATTATCCCGACAATAAACGGGTGTATCTTGTATCAACTGTTCGGTTGAAAAATCAGCAGTGATATAGGAGATACAATTAGAAGCAGAAGCGAGTAAGCTGTTATTTTGTTCATCACTTCCAGTCAATAATATAAGCTTTGGATAATCGCTCCATTTGAAGCCTTCTAAAAGAATAAGATCAGCATCACCGACAAGCCCCGCAATTGCAGATTCCTGTAAAGGTTCCCGTTTTACAATGGAATATTTGTCGTTATCATAGACGATGGAAGCACTCACGCCTGCCTGCCAGAACCGATAACTGTCTGTTCCGGGAGAATCAGGTTCGAAAGAATGTCCGTCATGTTTGACTGTGGCGACCTTAAGTCCCCGGTGGATCAGCTCTGGGATCAATCGTTCCATTAAAGTGGTTTTTCCGGAGTTTTTAAATCCGGAAATGGCCAGGCAGCTTTTTGCAGTCAGCTTTTGGTATTCCTCTGGTGTATTGATATTCTGTAGCTGCCAGGAATCTTCTTCTACGTGATAAAAATGAACCTTTAAGTTGTTCAAAGCATCCATGATCCGAAGATTTCCATTATCTAAGCACCTCTTTAGTACAGGGGTGCAGCTTTTGCGATAAATACCACACAGGGGGTGGATCCGATCATCCGCCGTGACACAGATAAGTGCATCAGTATCAGAATGTTTCATGACTTCCTGAAGGTGATGAGCCAGTGTTCCGGAAAAAAGAGGAACGTCACAGGGAAGAACGAGCAGCGCATCCGACTCACAGACAGATAAGGCACTGTAAAGTCCGCTCATAGGACCGCAATCTGAATATCGGTCATCAATCATTGAATAAGGGATTTCCGGATGCCGGGCGGCATCATCGACTGAAACCAGAATCTCAGGAAAATCGCGTAGTTCAAAAATCAGTTTGTCGAGAAATGTTGTTCCATTAAGTCTCAGAGAGGATTTCCGATATCCCATCCGACGGCTTTTTCCTCCTGCCAGTATCAGGCAGCCTGTGTTCATTTGTATCACCTCGTGTTGTATTTATCTATAAACAAGCGCGCTTATAGACGTTTCTTTCGGTTAATTATAGCATTTGAAATTTAAAACCACAAGGAAAGATATATGTTTCACAGGATTGATAAAATTGGGACGGGTTTTAAATGAAACTAACTAAATTATATTTTAGAAAATATAAGGACGTTTATAAAAAGAAACTATAGAAAAGACGCTGATATTGATAAAAAAATAGCATTGTGACTAATTTGGATAAAAGTATTTACAAAATTTTATCCAAATGTTACAATATGACCGTTACTTATTCTAAAAACAATCGGTAGAGAGGGAAGGAATAAAAAAAATGAGTAGATTAACGATCGATACTCCTAGCAGGGCAGACCTTGTTATGGAGCAGCTCTACAAGGATCTTGAGCGCAGAATCGAATCAAGCCCACCGGGATTATGTCCAGTAGACTTGTCTCGCGCATTTTTGGAGTTATGCCATGCTCAGACTTGTGGAAAATGTGTACCTTGCCGTGTCGGTCTTGGTCAGTTGAATCACCTGATCAGAAAGGTACTGAACGGCAACGCAACAATGGAGACACTTGATACTATGGAGCAGACAGCAAAGTCTATTATGGAGTCTGCCGACTGTGCGATTGGATATGAGGCAGCGCATATGGTATATAAGGGACTGATCGGATATCGCGATGATTATATCGAGCATATCAAGAACGGACGCTGTACCTGTACATATAATCAGCCGGTACCATGTGTATCCTTATGTCCTGCACATGTTGATATTCCAGGATATGTAGCGTTAGTTGGGGAAGGACGCTATGCAGATGCAATCCGTCTGATCCGTAAGGATAATCCATTCCCGACAACATGTGGATTTATCTGTGAGCATCCATGTGAGGCAAGATGCCGTCGTAACATGATTGATGATTCTATTAATATCCGTGGCCTGAAACGAGTGGCAGCGGACTTTGCAGGGGAAGTAGAGCCGCCAAAATGTGCATCAGGCACAGGTAAGAAAATTGCTGTATTAGGAGGAGGCCCGGGAGGACTCAGTGCAGCTTATTATCTGCAGCTTATGGGACATCAGACAACGGTATATGAGATGCTTCCAAAGCTTGGAGGTATGCTCCGCTATGGGATTCCGAACTACAGGCTTCCGAAAGACCGTCTGGACGAGGATATCAATGCAATCTTAAAGACAGGAGTAGAAGTAAAATACGGTCTTAAGATCGGTGAAGATATTACAATCCAACAGCTTCGCAGTGAGTACGATGCTGTTCTGATTACAATTGGAGCAAGTACAGATAAGAAACTTGGACTGGAAGGAGAAGATGCAGACGGAGTCATCTCAGCAGTACAGTTCTTAAGAGATGTAGGAAAAGACGAAGCACTTGACCTGACTGGAAAAGAAGTCGCAGTTGTCGGTGGTGGTAATGTATCTATGGATGCAGTCCGTACAGCCAAAAGACTGGGTGCTAAGAAAGTCAGCATTGTATATAGAAGAAGAGTTGCAGATATGACAGCTCTTCCGGCAGAGATTGAAGGAGCAATTGCAGAGGGAATTGAAGTACAGACTCTGAAGGCCCCGGCATCTCTGGATATTGATGAAAATCATCACATTAAGGGAATGTATGTTACACCGCAGATGATCAGTGAGATCAAAGGCGGACGTGCAAGCGTAAAAGCAACAGGAGAGCCAGATCAGTATATTCCATGTGATATCCTTGTTGTGGCAATTGGTCAGAATATTGAGACAGATCATTTCGCAGAAGCAGGAATTCCGGTAGAGCGTGGTAAGATCGTGACAACTGCAGGAGGAGATTTCCTGGATATGCCAGGTGTATTTGCAGGAGGAGACTGTGCAAGTGGTCCGGCTACTGTGATCAAAGCGATTGCAGCAGCAAAAGTTGTAGCTGCCAACATTGATGAATATCTTGGATATCATCATGAGATTTCCTGTGATGTAGAGATTCCGAAAGCAAGCCTTCATGACAGAGTACCTTGCGGACGTGCAGAACTTACAGAGCGCGAGGCATGTGAGAGAGTCTGTGATTTTGAAGGAGTGGAGAACTGCATGACCGAAAAAGAAGCAAAACAGGAAGCCTGCCGCTGTCTGCGCTGCGATCATTTCGGATATGGAATATTTAAAGGAGGCAGAGAAAAATTATGGTAAATCTTACAATAGATGGAAGACAGATTTCAGTAGAAGAGAATACCACAATTATGGAAGCTGCCAGATCCGTTGGTATTCAGATTCCGAGTCTTTGTTATCTCAAAGGCATCAATGAAATAGGCGCCTGTCGCGTGTGTGTGGTAGAGCTGGAAGGAAAAGACAGACTGATCACCGCCTGCAATAATATTTGCGAGGAAGGTATGGTCATTTATACAAATAGTCCGAAAGTCAGAAAGGACAGACGTACAACAGTAGAACTGATTCTTTCTGAGCACGACTGTCAGTGTGTAACTTGTATGAGAAGCGGCAACTGCAGTCTTCAGAAAATTGCAAATGATCTGGATATTTTAGAACTTCCATTTCATCAGTATCTGGAACACCAGACATGGGATAAAACATTTCCACTGATTCGTGATTCTGCGAAATGTATCAAATGTATGCGTTGCGTGCAGGTGTGTGACAAGGTTCAGGGGCTTGGTGTCTGGGATGTAGAAGGAACCGGTTATCACACAACAGTTAATGTGTCAGGTCATAATTCTATCCGAGAGGCAGATTGTGCACTTTGTGGTCAGTGCATTACACATTGTCCTGTCGGAGCACTTCGCGAGAGAAGTGATACGAATGAAGTATGGAAAGCAATTGAAGATCCGGATAAGATCGTGGTTGCTCAGGTAGCACCTGCTGTCCGCGCAGCATGGGGAGAGGAACTCGGACTGGCACCGGAAGATGCAACAGTTGGAAAAATCATAGATGCCCTTAAGAAAATGGGAATAAACTATGTATTTGATACAACATTTTCTGCGGATCTTACGATTATGGAAGAGGGAAATGAATTTGTAAAGAGATTTACAAGTGGTGAATTAAAAGACCGCCCGATGTTCACTTCCTGCTGTCCGGGATGGGTGCGCTTTATTAAGAGTCAGTTCCCACATCTGGTAAAATATCTGTCTTCCGCAAAATCACCACAGCAGATGTTCGGTGCAGTTATGAAGACATATTTTGCAGAGAAGCTGGGCGTAAGTCCGGAGAAGATCTATACTGTATCTGTTATGCCATGTGTGGCTAAGAAGTCAGAGCGTGAGATGGATCTTTATTATGAAGAATATGCAGGACATGATATTGATGCAGTTATCACCACACGTGAGCTGATCCGAATGATCCGTTCTGCACATATCAGCCCACAGACACTGTCAGATGTTGAGAGTGACCGCCCGATGCATGAGGGAACCGGAGCCGGAGTCATCTTCGGTGCAACCGGTGGAGTTATGGAGGCGGCACTTCGGTCTGCTTACTATATCATCAAAGGTGAGAATCCGCCGGCAGAGGCATTTACAGCAGTCAGAAGCCAGGGATTCAATGAAAATGACGGCGTTCAGGAAGCAAATTTCCAGATTAATGATATTACAGTGAGAACTGCAGTAGTCAGCGGACTTGGAAATACAAGAGAATTGATTCGCAAGATCGAATCCGGTGTAGTGCACTATGACTTTGTAGAAGTTATGGCATGTCCGGGAGGATGCGTCGGTGGTGGCGGACAGCCGATCCACGACGGCGAAGAGCGCGCATTTGAACGTGGAAAGAACCTGTATTATCTGGATCGCAATGCGAACCTTAGATTCTCTCATGAGAATCCAGATGTCATTCAGATGTACAAAGAGTACTTTGAGGCACCGATGTCTCACAAAGCTCACATGCTTCTGCATACTGAGCATAAGAAAAATATGTAGAAAAATGCATAAGAAAGACAGGCAGTCTGTGTGTATCATAGTTGGGGGCTTTTGCACCCGACATCATAAAGAAAATGATGGATAAGAGAAGGGGCGTGTGAAAAAACGGAAGTTTTTTCATGCGCTCTTTTTGCATAATGTAGAATTATAATAAAGAGGTAGTTAGAAAACTTGAAATACTCTTGACATTATGCGTCCTTTGAGTATAATCAGAATTAAGAGATTTCATAATATGAAAATATATTTCGCATAATGAAACTGAAAAAGAAGAAGGAGAAGAAGGTCATGAATGAAGTATTAGAGAAGATTCAGAAAATTGGTATTGTACCAGTCGTTGTATTAAATGATGCAAAGGACGCAGAGCCACTTGCAAAAGCTCTTTGCAATGGAGGACTTCCATGTGCAGAGGTTACTTTCCGTACAGATGCAGCAGAGGAGTCAATCCGTATCATGTCTGAGAAATATCCAGAGATGCTTGTTGGAGCCGGAACAGTTCTGACAACAGAGCAGGTAGACCGTGCTGTAGCAGCAGGAGCAAAATTTATCGTAAGCCCAGGACTGAATCCTAAGATTGTAAAATACTGTGTAGAGAAGAATATTCCGATTACACCAGGAATCTGCACTCCAAGCGAGGCTGAACAGGCAATCGAGAATGGTCTTGAAGTTGTAAAATTCTTCCCGGCAGAGCCAGCAGGCGGACTGAAGATGATCAAAGCTATGGCAGCTCCATACACAGGACTGAAATTCATGCCTACAGGTGGAATCAATGCGGCAAATGTAAAAGAATATCTTGCATATGACAAGATTCTTGCATGTGGCGGAAGCTGGATGGTAAAAGGAAGTCTTGTAGAGGCTGGAGAGTTCGACAAGATTGAGGCAATGACAAAAGAAGCTGTAGAGATTGTAAAAGAAGTAAGAGGCTAGTCTTATGAAGAAAAAAGCATTTGATCTGCTGACATTAGGAGAGATTCTGCTTCGTCTGTCCCCACCGGACAATGAGCGTATCGTACGTGGAGAGACATTTCAGAAGCAGGTTGGCGGCGCAGAACTTAACGTAGCTTCCGGTGTATCTCTTCTTGGTCTGAGATCCGGTATCATATCAAGAATTCCAGACAGTAGTATCGGTATGTTCGCAAAGAATAAGATCCGATTCTGTGGAGTCAGTGATGATTATCTAGTATACGATACAGGAAAAGATGCAAGATTGGGCGTGTATTACTACGAGAACGGAGCATACCCGAGAAAACCGGGCGTGGTCTATGACAGACAGCATTCGTCCATGACCAGAATTGACATCGATGAATTTGATGACAGTATATATGAATCGACCAGATGCTTTCATACCTCCGGAATTACTCTGGCGCTCAGTGAAGAGTGTCGGAAGACCGGAGTAGAGATGATTAAGAGATTTAAAGAAAAAGGCGCACTCATTTCATTTGACGTGAACTTCCGCCTGAATCTCTGGTCAGGAGAAGAAGCAAGAAAATGTATTGAAGGAATCCTTCCTTATGTAGACGTTTTCTTCTGCTCCGAAGACACTGCAAGACTGACATTTGGAAAAGAAGGCAATGTAAAAGAGATCATGGAAAGCTTTGCAGCTGAATATCCAATCTCCGTCATCGCATCCACCCAGCGTACTGTATTAAGTCCAAAGATACATAACTTTACTTCTGTAATTTACGACGCAAAAGCGAAGAAATTCTATGAAGAGAAACCATACGAGAATATCGAAGTTGTAGATCGTATCGGAAGCGGAGATGCTTATTGTTCCGGAGTGCTGTATGGACTTTTGAGAGAAGACGGAGGGTGTGCAAGTGCTCTTCGCTATGGAAATGCCAGCAGTGCAGCCAAGAATACTATCCCAGGTGATATGCCGTCATTGGATCGTGAGGAGATAGAGAATATTATCCATGATCACGAGACAGTCGGATATCATAGTGAGATGAATCGGTAAAATTGAATATATAAACTGTAAGAGAATGTGCCAAATCAGGTACATTCTCTTTTTTTTGATATTTATACAAGTTGAGCTGGTTGTGTATTTTGAAAAGTACCTATACTATAAAAATGTGGCTTCTGGAATTTGGTATGGGAAACTGTAATCCTGAAAATAATAAATCCAAAACTATCATATGGGAGGTAAATAATTATGGGGAAAATTATGGAGAAATTTACAGATTCAGTGGCAAGGAAAATTTGGAGTCAAATGGAAGAAGAGCAGAGAAAATGTGAGGAGAGTAAAATTCAGATAATTACAGAAAAACAAATTACAGAATTTGGAGAGAGTCTTTATGAAACGGAACACTCAGATAACACAATCCAAAGATATTGCCAGGAAGTGAGAAAATTCATGGAATTTCTTGATGGAAGGGTACCGGAAAAACAACTTTTCGTGGAATACAGGGATCTGGAAAAGGAACAATATAATGTGCGTTCGGTAAATGTTAAGATTTCAGCGATTAATGCATATTTTGCATGGAGCAAAAGACCCGAATTAAAAATGCACTTCCTTAAGATTCAGAAAAAAGCATTTATCTCAGAGAAAAGGCAACTATCTTCGGAAGAATTTTCAAGACTTCTTACAGTGGCACAGAAAAAGAGTAGCCAGAGATTATATATGCTTTTGCAAGTACTTGTAAGTACAGGAATAAGAATCAGTGAACTGCCTTTTATTACAGTTGAGGCCATGGAATATGGTGAAGCTGAGATATCGTTGAAAGGAAAAACGAGGTCTGTAAAATTTCAAAATGAACTCCGAAAAAATATATTAGAATATTGCAGAAAAAATAAAATCGAATCAGGATATATATTTCGGACACGGAATGGAAAAGCGGTAGATCGTTCCAATGTTTATCATGAAATGAAGAAATTATGTGAAAAAGCAGGTGTGGAAAAGGAAAAAGTATTTCCACACAATATGAGACATTTATTTGCGAGGATTTTTTATCATGCAGAGCAGAATCTGGCACATCTGGCAGACATACTTGGACACAGCAGCATTGAAACAACCAGAATATACGTGGCGGAGACGATAGATACTTATGAAAAAATACTGGAGAAAATGAAATTTCCTATACAAATTAATAGAGATGGAGCAGAAAAACAAAAAGACCACAGAATCTATATTCCGTGGTAAATAAAGCAAACTCAAATACATAAAAATTATCTTGATATTAATAATGTTACCCCTTCATTTAGTAAAAGTCAAGATATATACATAAAAATGTCCTGTTAAAATATAACCAAACTTCACGAAATATAAATTAAGGCATGAAAATAATACCTGTCTGTAAGAATGCAAACAGAAAGGGTTACTTTTCATGCCTTTTATCTTAACTAAGAAGACTCCTGGAAAGGTGGAACGTAAAAATATTACCACGGAATATAGATTCTGTAGTGATAAGGCTTTTTGCATATAAGGTCAGGACAGGAAAACTGTTTTAGACCATTCCCTAAAAAAGAGAAGGAGGAGAAGAGTATGAATCATAGGGGGAAATATTGTACACATTCTAAAGTACTGCGTGTACTGGCAGTGGTGCTTGCTTTGTCAATGCTTCTGGGAATGTCTGGAATACAGGCATTTGCCGAAGAAGACACAGTGGTAAAGATTCAGTCAGAAGCAAGTACAGAGTGTGACCAGGGTGGAGAAAATGTGATTTTCACTCCTGAAAAACAAATGAAAGGAATTACGGTAAAAGCGAGTGCCGCAAATGGGGTATTGCCAGCGGACGTAACATTTTCAGTGACGGCGTTGAAATCCGAAGGGGAGACAGCAGAACATTATAAAGAGGTGGAAACAGCACTGACAGATGGTGAGACAGCATATGATGGATTTCAAGCTTTTGATATGTCATTTGAAGATGAAAACGGAGCCTGCCAGCCAACGGGTGGAAAAGTGGCTATTGAGCTGCAGATTGATTCCAAAACACTGGCAGAAGAAGTTGATCTGAATACCATTGTAGTACAACAGCTCGTAAAAACTGAGACAGGACTTCAGATGAAAAAAGTTGCTGATGCCACAGATGGGAAAATAAGTGTAGACGGAAATGTAATCACAGCAAAATATGACGTCGAGAGTGTTTCTGCATTTGCACTGACATGGACAAAGGCAACGGCTTCTGATGAGAGTGAGGGCTCAGATGGAAGTGTACAGGAAGATGTTATGCCACTGGCAGTTACAACATTTTCACTGGAGAATCATATCAAAGATCAGGGAACATTGAATGTTCCGGAATCCGTCGTTGCAGCCAGTTATAAGTGGTTCAAAAGTGACAATGGAACAAGCAACTGGACAGAAGTTGTAAGCCGTAAGATTACCGGAGATTCCTACAACATTTCAGAAGATGGAAAAAGTCTGAATGCAGCACTTGATAATGGGGCAAGAAAATACTACAAGGTGGAAATTTATGATGAACAGGGAAATAAAACTGGTGAGTCAATAGCAACTCAGGTTTCTTATTATTCAGCACTTCAGAATGGAAGCTTTGAAACGCCGCTTTGTAATAGCAATTACCAGCCGTATATAACAAGTGATACGCAAGGAATCGTATGGAAAACAACAGCTTCTGATAACAAGATAGAAATTGTCAATGCTTCACCCAATAAGAAAGAAAGACGATGGATATGGGCAAAAACATATCAAGCGTTGTCTCAAAAGCATCATCAGGTCGATGCGGCAGCCGATGGAGAACAGTTCGCAGAACTGAATGCAAATGAAGTTGGCTCTTTATATCAGGATGTGCTGACGACACCGGGGGCAACATTGAACTGGGGACTGGCTCATCGGGCAAGAGGAGATAAGACGGCCAAGGATACCATGTACGTCCTGATCATGCCGGCGGAACTTGCAGAAAATATTAACAATCAGGCAGATGTCGAAAAGGTTATTCAGGCTATAAACAATGGAGATGAGACTTATAAAGGTGCAACGGTCCAGGAGATTACAGATGATAATCAGAAATGGTATACGCATACTGGAACATATGAAGTTCCAGAGGGACAATATCTGACCAGATTTTTCTTTGTGTCAGGACCGACCGCATATGATTCCAGTTCTGGTGCAAAAGAGAATTTGAAAGGAACGATTGGAAACCATTTGGATAATGTGTATTTTACATCAGAACTTCCACAACCGAATCCGGATACAGGACATTTGAAGATTGTAAAAACAATTCAGGGATTGACGCAGGAAGAGGCAACTGACTATTCCATTGATGTAAAAATAGAAGGACCAAATGCTTATACGACGAAAACTGTTACACTGAATCGATTTAGCTGGAACGAGGACAAGCAGGCTTATACGGCTACACATGTAGAACAGAATGTTCCAATTGGAAGTTATACCGTAAGTGAGGTTGCAGATTCCGCACAGAGAGACGGATATACCGTAAGTGTGAAGGTAAATGGAACGGATAGTTCGGAGGCTTCGGGGACTGTCAGTATTCAAGACCGGAAGACTTCTGAAATCTGGTTTGAAAATACATATACTTTGAATACATATGTGCTTTCCGTTAAAAAGGTTTTGACGAAAGGAAATGATTACGCAGATCGGACGAAGGCATTTGATATCGACATTACATTAAAGGATAAAAATGGAGAGAATGTAAGTGGAGAATTTGACACGGAAGATGATAAGAAAATCAGCTTTACAGATGGAAAAGCAACCGTTTCATTAAAGGATAATGAAGCTATAAAGATTGTTGGAATCCCAGCGCAAGCAACATATGAAGTCCAAGAGACAAGCGACAGCTCCAAAGGATACGATGTCCAGTATGATCAGAAGACAGGAACAATGAATCGTGACCAAAGTGTTACCGTAACAAATACTGCAAAAGATATTCCGACAAGTGGCGTAGACACAGGCAACTGGGTTGCCGGAGGAATTTTGATGGCAGCATTGATGGCGGCAGCAGGATCCATCTATATGATCATCTGCCAGAAAATGAAGCGTGTGGCAGGCCACAGACGGAGAAGATTTTAAGATGCAGGAAGAAAGACAACCGGTGCCGCTTCTTGTGGATATCGGATATCTTTTGCTAAAGATTTTGATTATAGGGGCTTTGGCAGTAGTGATGTTTACATTTCTATTTGGCATCTGCCGTAATCCAGATGCTTCCATGACCCCGGCTATGAAAGAAGGAGACCTGATAATTTATTATCGTTTGAAAAAGGATTATCAGGTTGGAGATGTAGTGGTAATCAGGCAGGAGAAAGAGACAGAACTCCGACGAATCGTAGCGCGGGCGGGGGATGTAGTGGATATTACAGAGGAAGGATTAAGTGTCAATGGCTATATACAACAGGAAGATGACATTTATATGGAAACACTTCCATACTCAGAAGGAATTACATTCCCAGTCATAGTAGGCAAAAATCAGGTGTTTTTATTGGGTGATAACAGAAGCAGTGCAAGAGACAGCCGGATATATGGACCGGTAGACATAGCAACAATCAAGGGAAATGTTATGACCATTATGCGCCGCCGTAATTTATAAAATAGGTGGCAACAATTTCAGATAGGAAACAATCTGTTGGCAGGCAGGATTGAAGACAGGAAGAAAAATAGATTGCTTTTTATTATAAATGAAATACAAGGATATATTAAGGAGGGGAAACAATGAAATCAGGAAAAATCAAAGGAATGCTTATGGCAGGGATGCTCACAATGAGCTTATGTGCTGGAACAGCAGTAATGGCAGAAGAGGTACAGGTTCCAACAGTTGGACAGGCAGGTGTTACCAAGAATTTGCATATTGCAGAAGGAATTACCGTACCAGATACAACATTTACATTTAATATCACTCAGACCGCTGGAGATGAGACGACTGTTGCAAAAACTACGACAGCAGATTTTCGTGCAGATGCGGTGACCGATGATCTTGTATCGAAAGCAGCAACAACAGAACTTGCAGATGCAACGAAATATCCACATGCAGGTGTTTACACATTTACCGTCAATGAGGTAAAAGGCGATGTAGCCGGCATGACATATGATACAAAAACTTACACAGTAAATGTATATGTAGTAAATGATGGCGATGGTTTAAAAGTAGACAGCATTACTGCAAATGATGGAGAGACAAAAGTATCAGATATGTCTTTTGACAATACATATGTAAAAGACTCTAGTCTCACAATAGAAAAGAAAGTAACAGGAGCTCAGGCAGACAAAACAAAACACTTCAACTTTACAATTAACATGACAAAAGCGTCTACAGATACAAGAGCTTCCTACACAGGAACAATTGTAAAAGGTGACAAATGTAAAGAAACACATCAGAATGTAGTACTTACATTTGATAATAATGGTAAAGCAACAGCAAATGTAGAACTGTGTGACGGAGATACAATCACATTTGACAACATTGCAGCAGGAACAAGATATACCGTTACTGAAGCAGGAGCAACAGATGGATATACACCAAGTGTAGCAGTTGTTGAGAATGGTGCAACAGCAGTGCAAACTAACGCAACCAGCGAAGCTGACGGAATTACAGCAGATAACAAGCTAATTGGCGAGAAGACAAACAGTGTCGTATTTACCAATGCTTATGCTGACACTCCGATTACAGGTGTTATCATCAATAACCTTCCATATGTTGTCCTTGTTGCAGCAGCAGTATGTGCTCTTGTGGCACTCGTACTGATCAACAGACGCAGACAGTATCGCTAAAAAATGTTGGTGCGTATAGCAGACCGGATCGTCAATTTTGTAGTACTGATATTCACCATGTTGCTGATTTTGTACGGCGTGTATGCATTTTGGGACACAAGACAGGTCTATGATGCGGCTTCTGCGCAGAAATACAAGACCTACAAGCCGGAAAAAGATGACTCGGTGTCATTTGAACAATTGCAGGCGCAAAACCCGGAAGTTATAGGCTGGCTGCATGTATATGGAACGAAAATTGATTATCCGTTCACGCAGGCAGAAGATAATTCAAAATATGTGAATACAGATGTTATGGGTGAATATGCACTGTCGGGAAGTTTATTTCTGGATTGCATGAACGCACCGGATTTTAGCAATTTTAATAATATTATTTATGGACATCATATGGAAAAAGAGTTGATGTTCGGTGATCTTGGTCACTATGAGGATGAGACGTATTTCAATACACATGAATATGGAAATCTATATTATAGTGGTCAGGATCATGGTGTGCATTTTTTCGCATTTGTGAAAGCAGATGCATATGACAACATGATTTACAGTGTCAGAATTGCAGATCAATCAGAAAAATCGAAGTATTTATCATATGTACGGGAACAGGCATTGTATTACCGGGATTTAAACATTTCTGTGGAAGATGAAAATGTACGGATTATAGCTTTATCTACTTGTAATTCACAGACTACAAATGGCAGAGATGTGTTGATCGGTGTGATTTCAGATGAAACTTATCCAGATACGTTTGCAGAAGGAGAGACAGAAAAACAGCAGGGGATAGCAAGAAATCTTCTTGAGCAAATTCCGCTTTGGTGGTATGGGCTTTTAGAAAGTGTACTTATAGGGCTGGAGATAGTAGCTATTCTTCGATATATCAGAAAGAAACATAAGAATTGTATGGCGGTAAATAATCGTGCAGTACAAGGACAGAAAGGAGGGGAGATAAATGATAAGAAACCGGAGAACGGAAAATATAAAAAATAGGGGGAGATTTTCTGCATTTGTTGCAGGGATTGTTCTTGCAGCAGTTCTGTTGCAGGGATTGCCGGTGAAGGCAGAGGCAGCCTCTCAAAAAACTGTTGCAAAAATACCAGTGTCCCAGACATTTGAAATAAAAAATCAAGCGCCGGACGGACTGAACCGAGAGTTTCAATATATAATGACCTGTGAAGAGACAAAAGTTCCGATGCCAGAGGAGACTTCAGAGGGAACTTATACATTTACTCTAAAAGATAATGATAAAAAAGTAATCGAAATTGCTTATGAACATGCCGGAGTATATTATTATAATCTGAAACAGCAAGTATCTGACAAAAAGGATAAATTCAGTTATGATGAGACGAACTACAAGGTAGCAGTATATGTGACGAATGCAGACAATGGAGGACTTGATACACAAGTTGTTGTAAAAAATCCGGATGGGACAAAGAGTGAAGAAGCATATTTTCATAATTCTTATACTGGAGACAAACCGGCGAAAGGAAATACTATTGTAAAAACCGGAGATACACAGAATATCATACTGTGGTGTTCGACAGCAGCAATAGCAGTCGTGGTATTTTTTCTTGCAGTATTTATCAGGAGAAAGAAATGTCAGTGATTCGTGATCTGAGTGGACAGAAATTTGGAAGACTGACTGCCTTGTATCCGACAGAAAAACGTGACAAGAGAGGCTCTGTATATTGGCACTGTAAGTGTGAATGTGGAAATGAAGTAGATGTTTCTCTTAGTGGACTTGTATATGGTAATTATAAAAGCTGTGGATGCCTGAAGAAAGAGTGTGAAAAAAACGTGCATGACCAGCTTCATTTATTGAACGGAACTTGTGTTGAATGGCTGAAGCACCGGAAAAATCGATGTGACAGTACGAGTGGTTTCCGTGGAGTGTACAAGACGAAAGCGGGAAAGTATCGAGTGACAATCGGCTTTAAAGGAGAACGATATCAGCTCGGGACATATCGCGAGTTTCAGGATGCAGTCGACGCAAGACTGGAGGCAGAACATCTGATTCATGACAGGTTTCTGGAAGCATATGAGAAATGGTGCAAGCGCCAGAAAGAAGATCCAAAATGGGCAGAAGAGAATCCATTGATTTTCGATGTACATCAAGAGAATAAAATTATAACAGTAGAAACAAATATGGAATAAACGAAAGAACGTGGAAGGCAGCTTCCACGTTTTTTCTAATGCCTACTTTAGAATATATCGGTGGGGAAAAATAGCGAAATAGTATCTATATTACAGGCTTTCCGCTTAGCCTGCATAATGCAATTTCGGCGTAAGCCGTCCTGCTTCCAAGCAGTTTATTATTTGGCATTTATTGGAAAACTACAGGATATGAAAAAAGCAGTTCACGGAAATTATTCCGTTTTATGTCCCGTGAACTGCTTTATATAATAATATTTCCAACAAATGACAAAAAATAAACAACAATGTTAAAAAAATATCATTTATATATTGACAAATAATTAACGATAATTTATACTACCAAATGTAAAGAATAAAAGACGTCTAATTAAGCAAACTATAATCCATACTTTTTATTTACAGGAGGGAATCCAGATGGCTAAGAAGAAAGATGTTGTACCGGTATTTGTTGACAATGTGGAAGCGTTGGAAGCGAAGATGCAGGCGATGCGCGAGGCGCAGAAAATCTTTGCCACCTATACACAGGAGCAGGTTGACAAGATTTTTTATGCGGCAGCAGTTGCAGCGAACAAAATGCGTATTCCACTTGCAAAGCAGGCAGTTGAGGAAACCGGACGTGGTATTGTTGAGGATAAAGTAATCAAAAATCACTATGCAGCAGAGTATATTTATAATGCATACAAAGACACAAAGACTTGTGGTGTGATTGAGGAAGATAAAGCATTCGGAATTAAGAAAATCGCAGAGCCAATCGGTCTTGTGGCAGCAGTTATTCCGACAACGAACCCGACTTCAACAGCAATCTTTAAGACATTGATCTGTCTGAAGACGAGAAATGCAATTATCATCAGTCCGCATCCGGCAGCAAAAGCTTCTACAATTGCAGCAGCAAAGGTTGTTCTGGACGCAGCAGTGAAAGCCGGAGCACCGGAAGGAATCATTGGCTGGATCGATGCACCGTCACTGGAACTGACGAACATGGTTATGAAAGAATCAGACATTATCCTTGCAACGGGTGGTCCGGGAATGGTAAAGGCAGCTTATTCTTCCGGAAAACCGGCACTTGGAGTTGGAGCCGGAAATACACCGGTTATTATTGATGACACAGCAGATATTAAACTTGCAGTTAACTCCATCATTCATTCCAAAACATTTGATAACGGTATGATCTGTGCATCTGAGCAGTCCGTAACGGTTCTGGACAGCATTTACGATGAAGTAAAGAAAGAATTTGCATACAGAGGCTGCTATTTCCTGAAAAAAGGAGAAGAGCTTGATAAGGTTCGTAAGACGATTATTATAAATGGAGCATTGAATAACAAGATTCCTGGAAAATCTGCATATGAGATTGCAAAACTTGCAGGTGTGGAAGTTCCGGAAAATACAAAGATTCTGATCGGTGAAGTAGAATCCGTAGACATTTCTGAAGAATTTGCACACGAAAAATTATCACCGGTACTTGGAATGTATCGTGCGAAGACATTTGACGAAGCCCTTGAAAAAGCAAAGCGCCTTGTAGCAGATGGAGGATATGGACACACAGCTTCTCTTTATGTACATCCTGCTGAGACAGAGAAAATTGCAAAACATGCTGAAGCTATGAAGACATGTCGAATCCTGATCAACACACCGTCTTCTCACGGAGGAATCGGAGATCTCTACAACTTTAAACTGGCACCGTCACTGACACTTGGCTGCGGTTCCTGGGGAGGAAACTCCGTATCTGAAAATGTAGGTGTAAAACACCTGATCAATATTAAAACAGTTGCAGAGAGGAGAGAAAATATGCTTTGGTTTCGGACTCCGGATAAGGTATACTTTAAGAAAGGCTGCATGCCGGTAGCGCTTGATGAACTTGGAAATGTACTGCACAAAAAGAAAGCATTTATCGTAACAGACAGCTTCTTATATAAGAATGGTTACGTAGCTCCGATCGAGCAGAAACTGGATGAGCTTGGAATCCAGCACACATGCTTCTTCGAGGTGGCACCGGATCCGACACTTCAGTGTGCTGAAAAAGGTGTGGATCAGATGCGTGCATTTGAGCCAGATACGATCATTGCTCTTGGCGGTGGATCTGCCATGGACGCAGCAAAGATTATGTGGGTAATGTATGAGCATCCGGAAGCTGACTTTGAGGATATGGCCATGGACTTCATGGATATCCGCAAGCGTGTATTCACTTTCCCGAAAATGGGCGAGAAAGCTTACTTTGTAGCAATCCCGACTTCTTCCGGAACAGGTTCCGAGGTGACACCATTTGCCATTATCACAGATGCTGAGACAGGCGTAAAATGGCCAATTGCAGATTATGAGCTTCTGCCGAACATGGCAATTGTAGATGTAGATAACATGATGACTCAGCCAAAAGGACTGACTAGTGCATCTGGTATTGATGTTATGACTCATGCAATTGAGGCATATGTATCTATTATGGCAACAGATTACACAGACGGACTTGCCCTCAAGGCAGCAAAAGCAGTATTTGAGTATCTGCCGAGAGCATACGACAATGGTGCAAATGATCCGGAGGCCAGAGAGAAGATGGCAAATGCTTCCTGTATGGCTGGAATGGCATTTGCGAATGCGTTCCTTGGACTGAACCACTCCATGGCACATAAACTTGGTGCATTCCACCACCTGCCACATGGAGTCGCAAATGCAGTGATCCTGACAGAAGTCATGAGATACAATGCTGCAGAAGTGCCGACAAAAATGGGAACATTTTCACAGTATCAGTATCCACATGCACTGGCAAGATACGCTGAAATTGGCCGCTTTGTAGGCTGCCAGGGAAAAGACGATGCAGAAGTATTTGAAAACTTTATCGCAAAACTGGAAGAGCTGAAAGAAAAAATCGGTATTAAGAAGTCCATTCACGAGTACGGCATTGATGAGAAATATTTCATGGACACACTGGACGACATGGTGGAGCAGGCATTTAACGATCAGTGTACAGCAGCAAACCCAAGATATCCACTCATGAAAGAAATCAAAGAGTTATACTTAAAGTGCTGGTAAGGAGGTAAATGTGATGAAACTTACGAATCCGGAATTAATTGTGAAACGTTCTTATAAGGAAGTCTACAAGGACGGGGATAAGATTGTAAAAATATTTGAAAAAGATCACCCGAAGTCAGCCGTTTTTAATGAGGCGCTGAATACCGTTCGAGTCGAGGAGGCGGGACTGGATATTCCGAAACTTGATGAGGTCACACAGATCGATGAAAAATGGGCACTTGTTATTGAGTGTCAGGCAGGCGAGACTCTGGAAACAGTCATGGAAAAGGATCCGGATAATCTGGAAAAATATATGGCAGAGTTCGTAGATCTTCAGCTTCAGATCCACGCAAAGACGGCTCCGATGCTTACGAAACTGAAAGACAAACTGGCAAAACAGATCAATCAGTTAAAAGAACTGGATGCGACCCAGAGATATGAGCTTCTGGTACGTCTGGAGAGCATGCCGAAGCATACAAAAGTATGCCATGGAGACTTTAATCCAAGTAATGTCATCGTAGGCGAGGACGGCAAGCTGACAGTTGTAGACTGGGCACATGTTACCCAGGGAAATGCCAGCGCAGATGCGGCACTTACTTACCTTCAGTTCGCACTGAAGAACCGTGTGGCAGCAGAGATGTATCTGACTATGTTCTGCAAGAAGAGTGACACTGCGAAACAGTATGTACAGCAGTGGTTCCCGATTGTTGCAGCAGCACAGCTTGAGAAGAACAATGAGCTGGAGAAGGATTTCCTGATGAAGTGGATCGACGTCATGGATTATCAATAAAAATATTTGACATAGAATAAGCAGACTGATATATAATTTGATTAAAATAAATAATAAAGCATATATAAGAAGATATATTGACAAACTTCTATGTATAATGTAAAGTGTGAATAGAACGAAACCGGTACGAAAGTTCGTGCCGGTTTTTATAAAACTAAGACATAGAGATATTTCTATATTTCTATATAATGAATTGTTTATAGAAATATCTAATGTTTAAAAGGAGACGTTATGGGTGCGATTAAGACAGGCTGGGATTTTTTTCAGGACCAGATATTAGGTATGCACTGGCTGAAAGATCTCATAGGAAATCTGCTTGTAAAGGCAGGAATGAGGGAGAGTAGATTCCCCGGTGAATTTTTACATTTTTTTATTTATGATGTGATTAAGATTTTTGTACTGCTTGCGGTGCTTATTTTTCTGATTTCTTATATTCAGAGTTATTTTCCGCCGGAGAGAAGTAAGAAGATTATGGGAAGATTCCATGGTATCTGGGCGAACATTATCGGGGCATTGCTTGGAACGGTGACACCGTTCTGCTCCTGTTCTTCAATCCCAATCTTTATGGGATTTACAAGTGCGGGACTGCCACTTGGTGTGACATTTTCATTTCTCATATCTTCTCCAATGGTAGATCTTGGATCACTGGTTCTGCTTATGAGTGTGTTCGGTGGCAAAATTGCATTTGCATATGTGATAGTAGGACTGATTGTGGCGGTCGTTGGAGGCACTTTGATTGAGAAACTTCATATGGAAGATCAGGTGGAGGAGTTCATCAGACAGTCTCAGAATGTGGAGATTGAATCCCAAAAGCTGACGGTAGGAGACAGAATGAATTATGCAAAGAATCAGGTGGTATCCACCGTGAAGAAAGTTGCACCATACATTTTTGTTGGAGTAGCAATTGGGGCGGCAATTCACAATCTGATTCCGGAGCATATAGTTCGAAGCATATTAGGAGAGCAGAAGTGGTATGCGGTGCCGCTGGCAACGGTAGTCGGAGTACCAATGTATGCGGATATTTTTGGAACGATACCGGTTGCAGAAAGTCTGCTGGCAAAAGGGGCAGGGCTTGGAACAATCCTGGCATTTATGATGTCTGTGACGACTATTTCATTCCCGTCACTGGTGATGTTGTCAAAAGCAATCAAGAAAAAGCTACTTGCAATATTTATCGGAATTGTGTGCATGGGAATTGTCATTGTAGGATACCTGTTTAATATATTTGGATATATGCTATGATAAAGATACCAGAAGATTTTTGAACAGTCAGGAAGGTGATTAGATCATGGATGATAAAGTGATGATAGATTATGCAAAATATGCCCGTATATTTAAGGTAATGTCAAACCCAAAGCGTCTGAAAATTATAGATATGCTTTCCGAAGGGGAACTTTGTGCATGCAAGATTCTGGAAGAGTTTCACATCACGCAGCCAACGTTATCTCATGATATGAAGGTAATGTGTGACCTTGGAATTGTGAAAGCGAGAAAAGAAGGAAAGTGGATGCAGTATTCACTGGATATAGAAGTTTTAAATGATGTGTATAAGACAGTCGGAAGACTTATGATACCAGGAGCTTATGCGGGACTTTTAAATTGTAATTGTAATACAGAAAGGGAGAATGAGAAGAATGAATCAGATTAAATTATATTTTCTGACAGGTTTTTTGGGATCAGGAAAGACAACACTTTTAAAGAATCTTTTAGAGAATATGGAAGGAATGAAAGTAGGAGTCATTCAGAATGAGCTTGGAAAAATCAGCATTGACGGAACAGTACTACAGAATGATGACATTCACATGGTAGAGCTGAATAGAGGATCTATTTTCTGTAGTTGTCTGCGACTTTCTTTTGTCGATGCGCTTGCGAAGATGTCACAGCAGGGATTGGAATATGTATTTGTTGAAAGTTCCGGTTTTGGAGATCCTTCCAATGCAGAGGAGATTCTGGAAGCTACAAAAGTACTGGTTGGGGAAGTATATGATTTCCGTGGCTGTATTTGTCTGGTGGACTGCTACAATTTTTTGGATCAGCTGGAGGACGAAATTACCATCGACCGTCAGTTAAAGCACTGCAATCTGGCAGTTCTGACAAAGGTAGATTTAGTGGACAGAGAGCAGATTGAACTGATAAAAGAGAAGGTACAGGAGATTAATCCGGTCTGCCCAATTACAGAGAGTGAGAATGGCAATATTAAACGTTCATTTTATGATATGGATCTGATGAAGTATCAATGGGCAGAATGCGAGGAGACAACCAACTCAGCAGAGACAAAGCCAAAGACATTTTCCATGAACTTTGCAGGTGAGATTGAAAAAGACAAACTGGAAGCTTTCCTTGAGAGAATTGAGCCGAGTGTTTATCGAGCGAAAGGCTTTTTCAAGGTAAAAAATGAAGGCTGGGAGAAGGTCGATGTAGTTGGAAAGAAACTGGATTATGCGCCATATGAAGCACAGGAGAAGTCAGAACTTGTATTTATCTCCAAGATTGGAATTGCACTGATCCGGGAGATTAAGGAAGCATGGGATGGGTGTGTCGGACTTCCGATGGATCTGAAGAACTAGGATGGAATTTTAGTTGCCAAGCATATGACAAAAAGGTCCGGTGGACCTTTTTTAGAGAATGTGATGAGATAAGGAGTCAGATATGAATATAAAAGTAATTGGTAGTGGCTGTGAGAACTGTGATAAGACGAATGCAATTATAGCAGAGTGTGTAGAGGAGCTTGGGATTGACGCGAAGATTGAGCGTGTTGCAGATCTGGTAGAGATTGTAAAGCTTGGAGTTATGACAGCTCCGTCTGTCATGATTGACGGAAAGCTTGTTATTTCGGGACAGGTACCATCAAAGAAACAGATGATGAAGGTTTTAAAAAAGTAAAGAAAATTGAAAAAACATATGCATCATGGTATCATAAATTTATGTTAATGCTGTGTGGAAGAACAGGTTATACATGGTATAATACATTATTTACAGTAAGAATGGTGAGCGGATTATTTGAGTCCAATTTAGTTGCGAGGGAGGTAGAGAATTCGGATGAAAAAATTAAACATTCCGGTTGGTATATCTGATTTCAGAGAAATACGTGAAAATGGATATTATTATATTGATAAAACATTTTTAATCTACGAATTACTTAAAACACCTGCAACAAAAGTTACATTGATTACAAGACCGAGGCGTTTTGGAAAAACACTTGGGATGAGTATGCTGGCTGATTTTTTTGATATACGAAAAGAAAGTTCTTCATTGTTTGAAGGATTGGATATATCAGAGAAAGCAAGTATATGTAATGAATGGATGAATCAGTATCCAGTGATTTTTTTGTCACTGAAAGATATTGATGGATTAACATTTGAGGATGCATATGGACAATTAGTGGCTCAGATTGCGGATTTATATAAAGAATACACATATTTACTGGAATGTGCAGAAATTGATGAAGATGATAAGAAAATTTTCCTGGATTTGAAAGCCGGAAAAGCAGATAAAGTTCAGATTACCAGATCGCTTGGTACATTGATGAAGATGTTACAGATTTATTATCACAAACCGGTGATTTTGTTGCTGGATGAGTATGATGTTCCGGTTGCCAAGGCAAGTAATCATGGATATTATAACGAGATGCTTGACATCATGAAAGGAATCATGAGTACAGCGCTTAAGGATAATCAGGCACTTCGATTTGCTGTCATTACAGGCTGTCTGAAGATTGCGAAAGAAAGTATATTTACAGGAACAAACAATTTTGTATCGGATACGATCAGAGACTCCAGATATAATGAATACTTTGGGTTTACACAAACAGAAGTAGATAAAATATTAAATGATTCAGGCTGCATCGAACATGCAGAAAATGTAAGAGAATGGTATGACGGTTATCATTTTGGTGAAGTAGATGTTTATTGCCCATGGGATGTTATGAACTATTTGCGGGATTTGCAGCATGACATAATGGCAAAACCGGAAAGTTATTGGAAAAATACAAGTGATAATGCAATTATACGGTCATTTATTGAGTATGCCGGAACGAATATCACGAAAAAGATGGAAACGCTGTTAGCAGGGAACTACATTATACAAAACATTGATGAAAATCTCACATATGATTACTTGCATTCATCAGAGGAAAATTTGTGGAGTATTCTGTATCTAACAGGATATCTGACAAGAGTAAGGGAATCTGAGCTTCAAGCACAGATTCCGGAAGGAACAGTTGCACTTCAGATCCCGAATGCAGAGATTAAGGAAATATTTGAAACAACTGTAATAAAATGGTTTAGTGATACTGCAAAGAATTGGAATAGAAATGCATTATTTCAGGCAGTATGGAATTCCGATGTGGAATCATTGACTGTGGAAATGAATATATTACTGCGTAAGACAATCAGTTACCATGATTATAAGGAAGATTTTTACCACGCATTTCTCGCCGGGATTTTTACAGGTGCCGGATATGCAGTGGAATCCAATAAAGAACATGGAGAGGGACGAAGTGACATCGTAGTGTACGATTCTGTGAATGGACAGGTTGCCGTTTTTGAGGCAAAGACATCAAAAACTATGGACGTCATGAGCAGAGATTGTGAGGATGCAATCAGACAGATCGATGACAGAATGTATGCAAAAGAATATGAAGACGAATATGATCATATTTTATGTTATGGAATTTCGTTCTTTAAAAAGAGATGCCTCGTAAAGAAGAAATAATATGCTCCCCTTTTATTAGTTATAAGAACTGGTAGAAGGGGATTTTTGAAAAGAACTGTTCAATTGCTTGTTGGAGTTTATATGTATGTGCTTAAAAGGAGAAATAAGAAAATGAACATCAGGATGATTGGTTTTGACCTGGATGGAACACTTCTGACAACGGACAAGATTCTGACGGAGAGAACGAAGAAAGCATTGGAGGCAGCGGCAGATCAGGGAGTGATTCTAGTACCGGCGACGGGACGGCCGTTATGTGGACTTCCAAAGGAACTTCTGGAGCTTCCGTTTATAAAATATGCAGTGACAGCCAATGGTGCCAGAATTTTGGAGACAAAAACAGAACAAGTTTTATCAGAAATGTTAATTTCGGTAGAAAAAGCGCACGAAATATTGGATATTTTCTCAGATTATGATACACTACGAGATGTGTATTACGATGGAATCGGTTACTCAGAGAAAGAGAAGCTTGCCCATATTCAGGACTATGTCATGACAAAGGCCATGGGCGAATATATTCTTAATACTCGTGTTCCTGTTGAAAGTGTAGAAGAGAAGTTTGAGACAGAGAATCGAGGGACAGATAAAGTACAGGCTTTGTTCCGATACCAGACTGACAAGGAAGAAGCATGGAAGTGTATCCGTAAAGTGACAGGAGTGGAAGCAACCGGAGCATTGGAGAATAATATAGAGGTCAATGCAGAAGGTGTCCATAAAGGGATGGCTCTTTTGAAACTGGGCGAGATATTCGGGATCAGTCGTGAGGAAATTGCAGCCTTTGGTGATGGATCCAATGATACGATGATGCTTAAGACAGTCGGAATGGGAGTCGCTATGGCGAATGCAATGCCGGAAGTGAAGAAAGCAGCAGACAGATTGACAGATTCCAATGATGAAGAAGGCGTGGCAAGATTCATAGAAAAATACATATTAAAAACTGAATAGGAGGTAACTAATGTTAGACGTATTGAAAGTCATTTTACTCGGAATCGTGGAAGGAATCACGGAGTGGCTTCCGGTCAGCAGTACAGGACATCTGATTCTGGTGGGGGATGTTTTAAAACCGGGACTCAGTGATGCTTTTATGGAGATGTTCAACGTAGTCATCCAGCTTGGTGCTATTATGGCGGTCGTTGTTCTGTATTTTCATAAGTTGAATCCGTTTTCACCAAAGAAGACTCAAAAACAGAAGCTTTTGACCTGGCAGATGTGGATCAAAGTATTGATTGCCTGTGTACCGGCCGCTGTAGTGGGATTGCTTTTCGATGATATTCTGGATAAGATTTTTTATAAGCCGCTTCCGGTAGCTGTGATGCTGATTGTATATGGTGTACTATTTATTATAGTAGAAAACCGTAATGAAGGAAGAAAACCGGCTGTCCACAGAATCTCTGAACTGGATATTAAGATGCTGTTGTGGATCGGTGCTTTCCAGATGCTGGCCCTGATACCAGGAACTTCAAGATCAGGTGCAACAATTGTCGGCGCGCTGATCATCGGAGTATCCAGAGAAGTGGCAGCTGAGTTCACATTTTTCCTGGCAATTCCGGTCATGTTCGGAGCAAGTGCACTGAAGCTTATCAAATTCGGATTCCACTTTACAGCAGCAGAATTCGGATTCCTGATGCTTGGCTGTGTAGTTTCTTTTGGAATGTCTGTTATTGCGATTAAGTTCCTGATGAACTATATCAAGAAGAATGATTTCAAAGTATTTGGATATTATCGAATCATATTAGGTGCACTGATTATTCTGGTAGCACTATTTAAGATGTTGCTTGGATAAAAATGGGCTTGAGTTTTAGCTGAAACGTGTTAAAATATGTATTATGCAATAAATATGTATAATCATGCAGAATAAAATTTTAGGAGGACAGGGTTATGAAAATGAAAAAATTAACCAGCGTACTTTTGGTTGCAGCATGTGCGCTTTCATTAGTAGCATGTGGCGGATCAGGAGACAAAAAGGACAGCTCCAAGGGCGGTTCATCATCAAAAACAGCAAAGGTTATCGATATTGACCTTACAAATGAAGAGTATGCATTCGGAGTAGATAAGACTCAGCCAGAGCTTCTTGAGAAGACAAATGCATTTATTGAGAAAATTAAAGGTGACGGAACATTAGATAAAATCTGTGACAAATATTTTGGAAGCGGAGAGCCAGAGGCAGTTGAATCTGCAAAACTCGACAGCTCCAAAGATCAGCTTGTAGTAGCTACAAATGCAGCATTTGAACCATTTGAGTATACAAAGGGAGACAGCTACTACGGAATCGATATGGAGATCGCTAAGCTTCTTGCTGATGAGCTTGGAAAAGAGCTTGTAATTGAGAACATGGATTTCGATGCAGTATGTCTGTCTGTAAGCCAGCAGAAATGTGATATTGCTATGGCAGGTCTTACAATCAATGAAGAGAGAGAAGAGTATGTAACATTTACAGATTCTTACTATTCAGCATCACAGAGACTGATCGTACCAAGCGACAACACTACATTTGATGACTGCAAGAGCGCAGATGATGTAGCAGCACTTCTGGCTAAGACAGAGAAATCTGATAAGATTGGTGTTCAGGCCGGAACAACAGGTCAGTATTATGTAGAAGGAAGCGAGGACTGGGATTTCCCTGGACTTCCTGCAGAGTGTGTAACATATAAGAGTGGTTCCCTTGCAGTTCAGGATATGCTCAATGGAAACATCACATATGTAATCATCGATGCAGCACCTGCATCAGCTATTACAGAATCTATCAACGAGATGCAGTAATTCTCAAGTGATAGATTAGAAGAAGAGAGAGATTATGGGTAATTTTGATCAGAAAGTAAACAAGTTTATAGAGATTTTTGTGGAACAGAATGGTTATGCAAAAGTAATTCAGGGTCTGCAGAATACACTGTTAATTGCAGTGACAGGTTTAATCATTGGTATCATTGTTGGAACTTTGATTGCAACAGTGCGTGTACTTCCAAAGTATAAAACATTGCCAAAAGTATTGAATGGCATCTGCAGCTTTTATGTAGCACTGTTTCGTGGAACACCTATGGTAGTTCAGCTGTTGGTATTTTATTATGTACTTCTTCCAATCATCGGACTGAAAATTACAGGAGTACAGGTAGCCATGCTTGTATTCGGACTCAATAGTGGTGCATATATATCAGAAATTATGCGAAGTGGAATTCAGTCTGTGGATTCCGGACAGATGGAGGCCGGTCGTGCAGTTGGCTTAAGCTTTGGGACAAGCATGATGAAAATCGTGATTCCACAGGCAGTAAAAAATATTCTCCCGACTCTTGGAAATGAGTTTATTTCCCTGATCAAGGAGACTTCAGTTGTAAGTTTTGTAGGAGCAGCAGATCTCTATGTTGCATTTAACTATATTGGAAGTAACAGCTATGAATTCATGGTTCCGTACCTGGTAATGGCACTGATTTATATTGCACTGGTATTGATTATTTCCTTACTGATAAAATTGATGGAAAGGAGCCTGAAGAAGAGTGATAGACGTAATTAATCTGAAAAAAAGCTTCGGTGATGTCGAAGTGTTAGAAGGCATCGATATAACCATCAATAAAGGGGACATCGTAGCAATTATCGGACCGTCCGGTTCCGGTAAGAGTACATTCCTAAGATGTCTGAACTGTATGGAAGATCCGACGTCCGGACAGATTATTTTTAACGGTGTAGATATTGCAGATATGAAGGTGGATATTAATATTCACCGCCGTCATATGGGAATGGTATTCCAACATTTTAATCTGTTCAATAATAAGACAGTCATTGAGAATATTATGCTTGCACCGGTTTACACAAGATGCCAGGATCTTAAAAAAGCGAAGAGAAAGAAATTATTCGGAAAAGGTGGGGCAGATGCGTCACTTGCAGGTCTGACAAAAGAGCAGATCAAGAAAGAAGAAAAAGAAAAAGCAATAGCACTTCTTAGAAGAATCGGTCTGGAAGATAAGGCAGATGTATATCCGTCAACGTTATCTGGTGGACAGAAACAGCGTATTGCGATTGTCCGTGCACTTGCTATGGATCCGGATGTCATTCTTTTTGATGAGCCGACATCAGCACTTGACCCAGAGATGGTAGGTGAAGTACTGGAACTGATGAAGCAGCTTGCGGGCGAAGGAATGACCATGGTAGTTGTAACACATGAGATGGGATTTGCAAAAGAGGTGGCTTCCAGAGTTGTATTTATCGACGAGGGAGTTATTAAAGAAGAAGCGGCTCCGAAAGAGTTCTTTGAAAATCCGAAAGATGCACGATTAAAAGAATTTTTATCAAAAGTATTATAAGAAATTATAAAAAAGATATAAAGAGACAGAGTGGAAAGAAATCCATCCTGTCTCTTTTTGCATTCAATGGCTCATCGGAATGGTTTGCACAGGGAAGGAAGAGGCATGCTCTCTTATTTATACACGAAAACTATACTTTACAAACATTTTACAAATCTCCCGTTTTTGATTTTACATTCTCCTTTTATGATAATAACTGTCGACAAGGTAAATAATAAAAAAAGAATTATTGTACAAGACAAAAGGAGATTACGAAAATGAAATTGAAAAAGTTTATTGCAATGATGGCAGTAACAGTAATGGTTGCAGGAATGGCAACAGGATGTGGCGGATCAAAACCAGATGCAGGATCTGATTCGACAGGAAGTGATACAAAGACAGAAAGCTTAAGCGGAACCATTACAGCAGCTGGTTCTTCAGCATTAAAACCGCTGGCAGATGATGCAGCAGATTCCTTCTTAAATGAGAACCCGGACGTATCTATTACAATTGATGCAGGAGGATCAGGAGAAGGACTGAAGCAGGTATCCGAAGGAACAGTTGATATCGGAAACTCTGATGTAGCCGCTGAGGATAAGTTGGATGCAGATAAAGCAAAAGAACTTGTAGATCATCAGGTATGTGTTATTACAATGGCACCAATCGTAAATGAGGATGTTGCAAAGGCAGGAGTTAAGAGCCTTACAAAAGATCAGCTCATCAGCATTTTCACAGGAAAGACAACAAACTGGAAAGAAGTTGGTGGACCAGATGAGGACATCGTACTCGTAACAAGACCAGAATCTTCAGGAACAAGAGCTACTTTCCAGAAATATGCATTAGATGGAAATGAAGAAGCTTCCAATGCATCTATGGAGACAGACGATTCAGGAGTACTTCTTACAAATGTAAAAGATACAAAGGGTGCAATTGGTTATGTTGCTCTTTCTTATCTGACTGGTGATGCAGGAGTTGAGACAGTTGCAATTGACGGAGTAGAGCCTACACTTGAGAACACATACAGTGGAAAGTACCCAGTATGGACATTTGAGCATATGTATACAAAAGGTGAGCCAAATGAAGTTGTAAGTGCATTCCTTGATTACATCACAGGTGACAAATATGGAAGCCAGATGGAGAAACTTGGATATGGCGTTTCTTCTAAGATGACAAAAACAGAGCACTAATCAGGAAAAACGAGAAGTGGCAGGGCAGACGAAAATATATCAATGTCTGCCATGCCATTTCTTATGAAAATCAGGTGAATGATATGAATAAAAAACAAAGTATGTTTGCAAAAGAATATGCCTGGAGAGGACTTATGACAGCCGGAGGTCTTCTGGTTATCGTAATCACGATCTGTATCGGAGCCTTCCTTGTATATAAAGGTTCTGGCACATTTACCATATTCCACCATTCCCTTTCAGACTTTCTGTTCTCAGCAGATTGGGGGCCGGCAGACAATGCCGAAGGTGGTGGTACGGTCGGAGCATTGATCTTTATCGTAGGTTCTATTTGTACATGCGGACTTGCACTTCTGATTGCAACACCATTTGCACTGGGATCAGCAATCTTTATGATTGAAATTGCACCGAAATTCGGTGAAAAGTTTTATCGTCCGATTGTAGAAATATTTGCAGGTATTCCATCTGTTGTATACGGATGGGTCGGATTGACAGTGTTGATTCCGGCAATTAAAAAAATATTTGGATTACAGGTCGGACATTCTATAATGGCAGCAGGAATCGTACTCGCACTTATGATATTTCCAACGATCAGCAATGTGGCAGCAGATTCTATAAGTTCTGTTCCGAAAGATTATCGTATGGCGGCTTATGGACTGGGATCGACCAGATGGCAGTCGATTTATAAAGTTGTACTTCCGGCAGCAGGCTCAGGAATTCTTTCCGGTATTATCCTTGGACTTGCAAGAGCATTTGGTGAGGCGCTTGCAGTTGCAATGGTTATCGGACAGACGACAGCACTTCCAACTGGCATTTTCTCTACGACAAAGAGTCTGACAACGGAGATTGCGGCACAGATGGGAAATGCGACAGAAGGTGGAGAGATGAAGACAGCACTTTGGACAATGGCATTACTTTTATTCGTATTGTCTCTTGTATTTATTCTGCTGATCCATTATTTCTCCAGACCGAAGAAAGACAAAGAGTAAGGAGGAGACGAGAAGATGAACAGAATAAAACGTGCGCGTGGAACCAATAGCGTAATGACAGGCGTATTCTATCTGATCGCAGTTTTCTTTTTTGCACTTTTGATTTCATTTGCATCTTATGTGATTATAAAAGGATTCAGCGGTGCGACTTCGGAAATGTTCCGCTTTCTGAGAAAAGGAAGTATTGGAAACCAGTTATTCAATACGATTTATCTTGTATTCATATCACTGGTATTTTCCGTACCGCTTGGAGTAACTGCAGGAATTTATCTGTCTATGTATGCAAAAAAAGGACTTTTGACCAAGTTTCTTCGCATCTGCATCGAGACACTTTCCTCATTACCATCTATCGTAGTCGGTTTGTTTGGATATCTGGTATTCCTTGTATTTTTCGGACTTGGAAAAAGTCTTCTTGCCGGAGCACTTTCCATTTCCATACTGGCAATTCCGGTTATTACAACGACGACGGAGGATGCGATCAATGGACTGCCAGATGATTATCTTCAGGCAAGTCTAGGACTTGGTGCAACGAGGTGGCAATCCATCTATCACGTACTTCTTCCGGCCTGTATTCCACGAATTATGACGGGTGTGATACTGGCAGCAGGAAGAGGATTTGGTGAGGCGGCAGCGCTTCTTTATACAACTGGGTCCGGAACAGATATCCGTTGGGGTAATTGGAACCTGTCAGCACCGACCTGTCCGTTAAATGTATTTCGTCCGGCAGAGACGTTATCATTACAGATCTGGGGCTTACAGATCAATGGACAAGATCCGAATCTTGCCAATCTGTCAGCGGCAGTTTTGATGATCCTTGTTCTGTTATTTAGTATCGGGGCAAATGCCTTGAGCCGACATATCAATAAAAAGACGTCAGGTGAAAGTGTGTAGAAAGGATAAAAAAATTATGGCAGATCAATCAAAAAAATATAAATTTGATATCAGTAATCTGAATCTGCATTATGGTGATTTTCATGCATTAAAAGATGTAAATATGAAGATTGAAGCGAATAAGATTACTGCTTTTATCGGGCCATCCGGATGTGGAAAGTCTACATTTTTAAAGACTTTGAACCGCATGAATGACTTGGTAGAGAATTGTAAGATCGATGGAAAGGTGCTGCTTGATGGCACAGATATTTATAAGGATATGGATGAAATTACTTTGCGTTACCATGTCGGAATGGTATTTCAGCAGCCAAATCCTTTTCCGAAGAGCGTATACGACAATGTGGCATATGGCCCAAGAATTGCCGGAATCAAGAAAAAATCGCAGTTAGATGAGATTGTGGAGCGAAGCTTAAGACAGGCAGCTATCTGGGATGAATTAAAAGACAGACTTCATAAAAGTGCGCTTGGACTTTCCGGTGGACAGCAGCAGAGACTTTGTATCGCAAGAACACTTGCGGTAGAGCCGGAAGTCATATTGATGGACGAACCAACTTCTGCACTGGATCCGATTTCAACATCTAAGATTGAAGACCTTGCGATGGAACTGAAAAAAGATTATACTATTGTCATGGTAACTCACAATATGCAGCAGGCTGTCCGTGTATCTGACAATACTGCATTCTTCCTGTTGGGCGAAGTGATCGAGTATAACGATACAGAAAAATTATTCTCTATTCCTTCTGACAAACGTACAGAAGACTATATTACAGGGAGGTTCGGTTAAGATATGCGTAATAAGTTTGATATGCAGCTGGAACGTCTCAACAGCCAGCTGACCCATATGGGAGAGATGTGTGAGATTGCAATTACCAGAGCAACGAAGGCGTTGGAAGATGGTAAGATTGACGAGGCGCAATCTGTCCAGGAGGCAGATGAAGAGATTGACCAGTTAGAAAAAGACATCGAACGTCTTTGTCTTAAGCTTCTGTTACAACAGCAGCCGGTAGCAAGAGATCTTCGCCAGATTTCAGCGGCACTTAAGATGATTACAGACATGGAACGAATCGGAGATCAGGCATCTGATATTGCGGAGATTATTATTTCTGAAAAGAAGACTGAGGCAGCAGATATTCCGGTTATTGTGAAGATGTCTGAAGCAGCAGCAAAGATGGTTCGGGACAGTGTGAATGCTTATGTGGAAAAAGACCTGGAGTTGTCACGTGCTGTTATCGAATACGATGATGTTGTAGATGAGATGTTCGAGGAAAATAAAAAACAGCTGATCGATTACATTTCTAAGAATGGTGGAGAAGGTGGAAAGGAAGCCATTGATCTGATCATGGTCGCAAAATACCTGGAGAGAATTGCAGATCATGCGACCAATATTGCAGAGTGGGTAGAATTTTCAATTACAGGAATCCACAAGGAGAGCAAAGTATGATATTTTGTGTAGAAGACGATAGTAACATTCGAGAATTAGTCATATATACACTTGAGACCACGGGCTTTAAAGCGCGTGGTTTTGAGGATGGAAAGGAATTTTTAGAAGCGCTGGCACTGGAGACACCGGAATTGATCTTATTAGACATTATGCTTCCGGGAATGGATGGGCTGGAGCTTTTAAGCAAATTAAAAGCGTCACCGAAGAACCGTGACATTCCGGTCATTATGTTGACAGCAAAAGGGGCAGAATACGATAAAGTAAAAGCACTGGATGCCGGGGCAGACGATTACGTGACCAAACCATTTGGAATGATGGAGCTTGTATCCAGGATCAAAGCAGTCCTTCGAAGAACACAGAAAGATACACAGGATCCACAGGACGTCATTGTTCTTGGTGACATTGAGATGAATACGAAAAAACATGAAGTAACTGCAGATGGAGAAGTTGTGACATTGACGCTCAAAGAGTATGAACTTTTGAAGCGCCTTATGAAGAACCCGAACATTGTTATGACACGAGACTGTCTGCTGGAAGACATCTGGGGATACGATTTCGACGGTGAGACGAGAACTGTCGATGTACATGTAAGAACACTTAGACAAAAACTTGGCAAAAGCGGAGAGAAGATCGAAACAGTTCGTGGCGTCGGATACCGCATGAGTGAATAAGAGATAATATAGAATAACAGGGGACGGAAGCAACGGAGAAGGAACGAGAAGGGGACGGGAGCAACGGAGCCAAGGCGAGTATGCCCCGTCCCCAAAGCGAGGCGCAAGCCCGCTCAAGAGGCTCACCCGTCCCCAAAGCGAGGCGCAAGCCCGCTTGGAAAGGGACGCATATGAAACTTAGAAGCAAAATTCAACATAGTATGATCATGGTCATCACAGTGACGCTTCTGGCGGCATATGCGCTGACCACACTGGTTATCTACAGACAGAATGTAGGTTTAATGGAGCAGGAGACGCGTCAGGAAGCGAATTATATTGTAAAGGCAATCGAGATATCCGGGACAGATTACTTAAAGCAGATGGACGAGGTAGAAAAGAATACAAGAATTACCTTGATTGATCCGGCAGGCGATGTTCTGTACGATTCTACGGAAGACGCGGTGACTTTACAGAACCACAAGAATCGTCCGGAAATCAAGGCTGCCCATAAGAATGGTACTGGTCAGGAAATCAGAAGATCCATGACGATGAGCAAGGAAATGTTCTATTATGCAAAGCTTCTTCCGGATGGAAATGTACTTCGTGTATCCAAGACTATGAACACAGCGCTTCACACAGCAATTTCAATCCTTCCGATTATGGGATTGATTGCAGTTGTGGCTCTTGCATTTGCATATCTGCTTTCCAGACAGCAGGTAGCAAAGTTGATTCGACCAATTAATGAACTGGATCTGGAGGAACCTCTGGAAAACGAAGTCTATGAAGAGCTGACACCGCTTCTTGAGAGCATTGATAAGCAGAACAAAGAAAAAGAAGCCATTGCCAATATGCGAAAAGAATTTTCAGCAAATGTGTCTCATGAACTGAAAACGCCACTTACCTCAATTTCAGGTTATGCTGAGATCATGAAGAGCGGAATTGTGAAACCCGAAGATATGCCACGTTTTTCAGAGAAAATTTACAACGAGGCAAGGCGATTGATTACATTAGTAGAAGATATCATCAAGTTATCACATCTGGACGAAGGAAAAGTCGAACTGGAGAAAGAAGATATAGATCTCTATGAACTAACGAGAGAAATTATAAGCCGCCTGGCACCACAGGCTTCGGCGAAGAAAGTCCACATGGAGTTGACCGGAGAATCTGTTATTTACAATGGAGTCCGACAGATTCTAGATGAGATGGTCTACAATATTTGCGAAAATGCGATTAAATATAACCAAGAAGGCGGAGAAATCCGTGTCTGGGTCGGAAACACACTGAATGGAAAGAAGATTATCGTGACAGATACAGGAATCGGAATTCCTAAAAATCAACAAGAACGGATCTTCGAGCGGTTTTATCGCGTAGATAAGAGCCACTCAAAAGAAATTGGCGGAACCGGACTGGGACTATCCATCGTAAAACATGGCGCAATATTGCACAATGCAAAGATTCATGTAGACAGTGAATTAGGAAAAGGAACGAGGATGGAATTGACATTTTAATAACAAGGGACGTAGTCAACGGGCGATTGACTACGTCCCTAATTGCGTTCTTGGGGATAAAGAATAGGCCACTGTGAGAATGCAAAGGAATTCTTGAATTGACATATATTATATTTAATGTTAATATAGATATATCAAAAGAATAAGAAAGGTGCTACCGCTGACGGTTCGCCTGATATTAATGGGTTATGAATAACCGCTCATGTTTGCAGGACGATGGGCGGTTATTCTTCTGTCTTGGAGTTATGCTTTCCATGCATATACCCAAGACTATAAAAAGTCGCACACAGTGAGATTACTGTAATAAGGTCATTTATGGTTAGCATAATCTTATCTCCTTTCCAAAGATTTTAGTAAATGAATCTATGTAATCGGAGCTATAACTCTCCGCGAGAAGCGAACCGCCATACACACGTCAGTGTGTGATAGCATCTAAAAACATTATATCAAAAATATTCTACAATAACAATAAAACATTCAAAAAATATATTAAAATATGTTGAAACAATATATTATGGAATATACACTAAAGGAAAGAACATGTGAATTGTTTGGTAGACATGCTGTTTTCCTAAATAATCCACGATTATGTCGGTTCGAGTCTGTTCTCGGGTCTGCGCTTCTGTATAATAATTTCCTGTACCATTGATGATTGTATATCCATTCTTATCTCTTAGTATACAAAAAAATGTTGAACGACAACTGAAACTGTCATTCAACATTTTTTAAGGAGTTTTATTTATTTACATAACTCTTCTGCCAGGTTTTCAAGCTGTGTTGTGCTTTCTTCGTTGAGCGCTGACATAATCTTTACAGTAGTTTCTGTAAATGTGATTTCTTTGCTCTTTTCAAATAACTGACGCATCACTTTGGCAGCGGTTGCAGCCCAGGAACCATTTTCAATCAGCCCGATGGTACGTTTCTGGTAATTGCGTTCGGTCAGTGATTCAATGAACTCTCGCATAAATGGGAAGACATCCCCATTGTAGGTTGTTGTTGCCAGTACGAGGCGGTCATAGCGGAATGCATCTTCCACAGCCTCGGCAATGTCATCTCTTGCAAGATCTGTGATTGCAACTTTCTCACAGCCTTTGTCTACTAACATCTGAGCCAGTGATTCAGCAGCTTTCTTTGTATTTCCATAGACGGAAGTATAGGCAATGAGCACGCCTTTATCTTCCGGCTCATAAGCAGACCATGTCTGATACAGGTTCAGATAGAAGTCCGGATTTTCGTTCAGTACTGGTCCGTGGAGTGGGCAGATGGTCTGGATATCAAGACCGGCAGTCTTCTTAAGAAGCGCCTGCACCTGAGCACCGTATTTTCCAACAATTCCGAAATAATAGCGTCTTGCTTCGCAAGCCCAGTCTTCCTCAACATCCAATGCACCGAATTTTCCAAATGCATCTGCGCTGAAGAATACTTTTGCATAGGAATCGTAAGTCATAATGACTTCTGGCCAGTGAACCATAGGTGCTGCAACAAATGTAAGTGTATGTTTTCCAAGTTCCAGTGTGTCTTTTTCTTTGACTACAAGCTGGTGCTCTGCATAATCACATCCAAAGAATTGCTTCATGATGGTAAATGCTTTCGCGCTTGCCACAATTGTGGTATCTGGATAATTCTCCATAAATATGCCAATACTTGCGGAGTGATCAGGTTCCATATGTTGAATGATCAGATAGTCTGGTTTTGCATCACCGAGCACATTTTTTATATTTGCAAGCCATTCTTCTGAAAAATGTGCGTCAACGGTATCAAAAATGGCAATTTTATCATCCGTGATCACATAAGAATTGTACGCCATACCATTCTCTACCTGATACTGTCCTTCAAAAAGATCAATGCCATGGTCGTTCACGCCAACATATTTGATATCTTCTGTAATAGTCATATTGATTAATACCTCCTGTATTTTGAATTACATATCCTAAATTTATAAGACATATTATAAGTCATATAAAGGGGAAAAAGATAGTATTTTGCAAAATGTATTTAGAAAAGTACAAAAGAAATTTCAGAATATGTTGACCATAAAAAATGTTGTGCTAATTTATAGAAAAATAATTTAATCAACTAAACCGTTGAAGCGGAGATTAAAGCAATCATGCGCGCACAGAGAGTGCGGGTCAGGTGCTTCGTGAGATTATCGATGAGAACCGGACACCGGAACTTCCGGGACTTCCAACATTTACCGGAGGGCTGGGCGGATATTTCTCCTACGATTACATCAAATACAGCGAACCAAAGCTTCGCCTTTCCGATGAGGAGAAAACCGAAATCAAGCCTCAATTCTCTGAAGAAAAATACGAGGAAATGGTAGAGAAAGCGAAGCATTATATTCGGGAGGGAGACATTTTCCACGGAATGAAGTCCTATTTCTGCCAGGATGAGTACGGACAGATTGCACCGGTATATTCCATTTCCGCGGGACTCGATTATCCGGGAGTCGGACCGGAACACGCACATTTATACGACCTCGATAGAGCGAAGTACGTGCCGGTTACAGATGACGAGGCAGTTGACGCATTTGAATATTTATCCAGAATCGAAGGCATCATTCCGGCAATCGAGAGCGCTCACGCAGTAGCATATGCAAAGAAAATCGTACCACAGATGGACAAAGATGAGATTGTAGTCATTACATTATCCGGACGCGGAGACAAGGACTGTGCAGCAATCGCACGTTACAGAGGGGAGGATATCCATGAATAAAAACATAAAAAAAGCATTTGAAAAAGGGAAAGCATTTATTCCATTCATCACGTGTGGTGATCCGTCGCTGGCGGTGACAGAACGGATTGTGTACGCTATGGAAGAGGCAGGCGCAGACCTCATTGAACTTGGAATTCCATTTTCAGATTCGTCAGAAAACTTCTATACCAATGGTTTTCATGACCTATGCAAATGTGGTATACTCTTATGGTACAGAGCGCTTTGCGAAGGCGGCAGCAGAAATCGGGATGGAGTTATTGTAGGTTCAGCAATTGTGAAGCTCTGTGAAAAATATGGAGCAGATTGTGTCCCACACATTTCCACATTCGTGAAAGAGATGAAGGACGCAATCCGGTAGAAAGGACATGCGTAGAAAATGGCAAGATATGTGAAAGACCTGGTGCTGAACAAACCAGAAGATTTTGTAACATTTATTATGAACGACTATTTACAGAAAAATCAGTTCGTTGTATCAGAGTGGAAAGGTGAGCCGGCTTACCGGACAGGAGATGCTCTGATCGAAGGATACAAGTATCTGAAATGGTCCTATGAAAATGGAACACTTCATCTGGAAGCATGGATGAAAAGCACATTTGGAAAAGAAATGGGTCTGGACGGGTTCGTAGGAGCTTTGCAGAAAAAGCCATATAGAGAGGGGCTTGAGCAGCTTTTTCATGTGTTAAAGCAGGCGATTCCTGAGGCCGGTATGAATGAGATGGCAGCAAAGCAGGGCATGAATGGGGCAAATGGACAGTCAAAACCACAGCCGGTTCAGGTGAAGACCGTGGATAATTCCAGCGCAGCAACGATGGCACTTGTGTTCGGAATTCTGGCATTTGGTATCAGCTTTTTATCACCATTGATTTCTATTATCCTTGCAATACTTGGCTACAGTAGAGCACGCATAGGCATGCAGTCCGCATTAAAAGGACGGGCAAAAGCCGGGCGAAACTTCTGTATAGTTGCAATTGTACTTTCTATAATTCTATGGGTAACGAACCTTGTGCTGACAATTATGGTCCGGTAAATGTTATGGAGCTTAGAGAGCGGATCTTTCAGGAGACAGAACGAGAAAAAGCGCAGGATTATCTATGGAACGAATTAGTCCTGCTACAGAGTCAGACCTTTCGTACCGTGAAGGGACTGGA
This sequence comes from Dorea sp. AGR2135, assembly GCF_000420885.1. NCBI lineage: Bacteria > Bacillati > Bacillota > Clostridia > Lachnospirales > Lachnospiraceae > Dorea > Dorea sp. AGR2135. The sequence goes on from NZ_ATVU01000008.1 coordinate 111,744, forward strand.
GTATACATATCAAATCCGTGGAAATGAAATGTTTGTGTCAAGAAAGACGAAATCCATAACGAAAGCGTCCGTGGATTTGGCACTTGAAAAAATCATAGAATTAAGTGGAAAGGTAGCAGGACCTAAAAAACTGAAATGCTTCGGCGCAAGCTACCTGTATCCGATATTTATAGAAATGGGACTTATTAAGAACAGCCCCTTCTTTATTGAGAGGGCAAAAATCAGATGAGACTATTTATAATCCATTACCAGGAACATTGGTTTGATCGTAACGATTTCATCATACTCTTCTTTTTCGACTACAACGTTAGAATTCAATGCTTTCAAATCTTCCTTTAAAAACTTTAGAGCTTCAGGAATTGTCTCTGCACGACCTTCTTTCATAATATCCTGCATTCTTTTTAACACGATTGGATGTGCATAATATGCAGGAACCGGAAAGTCCGGATATTTTTGGATGTATGTTTCCATTTGCTGAATGGATCGTTCCAGTTGGTTTTCGATATATTTTTTATTGTTTTTAGAAGTCGGCAATACATTTGCTCCGGCGAACAGAAAAATTGCTGCCAATCCAAATAACAGGAAATACATACCGAATCCGGCATGAGTCAGAAGGGAGTAGATTCCATAAAGGAATGCTCCGATGCCCAATATTACAACAGCAAGAGCGACCCATTTATAAGCGGGATTGCTTCTATCATAGGTTCTCTTTTTCTTCGCCGACAGGCTCAGATCCATGTAGTAATCGGATTGCTTTTTAAGATAATTTTCTGCGCGTTCAAGCTTGGTAAGCCGCTTTTTGATTTCTTCCGGAAGAATGCGTTCGCGCTGCTTTTCTTCCAGCCATTTTCTTTTTTCTTCCAGTTTTCGCTCGGCTTCTATACTGTGCAGCGGAATCTGAGGAAATCTTTCTTCAATATAAGCCAAAAGACGATCCACATCTTCTTCATGTTTGAAGTTACATTGTTTTTCTTTTCCATTTTCATATACAACTACGAGATAGGATAACGTTCCAAATGCTCCTTTTCCTGTAAAACCACCTTTGCTCATGGCAATTCTTTTAAAGATTCTTTCTATGGAAGAAATTGGTATGTAATAACGTCTGTCAAAATAAAAACTGTTTAAATAAATTGCTTTTTCCCCAACACCGCAAGGGCCTATTTTTTTGCAGTTTTTTTTGTCAGTGGTTAATTCAGCATCTGGGATTGTTACAGTTCCAAGTCGTTGTGGTTTAAACATAATATCATCTCATTTCATTTGTATATTTTAAAAGAACTGTGAAAAACATGATGTCTGTCTGTTTTTCACAGTCCTATAGTCTTAAGCCTGTTTTCTGGCAGGTTTTCTTGTTGACCAGATAAAGATTCCAAGGAACAATGCTGCCAGGATAATTCCTGCAGGATAAGCAACTGCTGTAGAGAATCCCAGACATTCATCTGCACAGAAGAAATAGGTCATGGAAACGGCGCTCATAAATGTTGCAGGAACTGCTGTGATCCAGTAATTCTTCTTCTCGCGGAACAGATACATACTTGCTGTCCACAAAACGATCATTGCTAAAGTCTGGTTTGTCCAACTGAAATATCTCCATACAATGGCATAATCAAGATGTCCTACAAAAGCACCGACTGCCAGAAGCGGTACACAGAGAATCAATCGTTTCTGCATTTTATTCTGATCGATCTTGAACCAGTCTGCAAGTACAAGACGGGCACTTCTGAATGCGGTGTCTCCGGAAGTGATCGGGCATACGATAACACCGATCATTGCCAATGCTACACCGATGCTTCCCATTGTCTTAATACACACATCGTAGATAGCGGCTGACTGACCGTTAGCAAGAACTTCGCTTAAACCTGTGTTGAGACCACCTGTCACTTTGTAAAGTGCACATCCTGCGGCTGCCCAGATCAGTGCAATCACACCTTCTGCTACCATTGCGCCGTAGAATACGAAATGTCCCTGTTTCTCAGATTTCATACAACGAGCCATCAGAGGGGACTGTGTAGAATGGAAACCAGAAATAGCTCCACATGCTACGGTGATAAACATGAAGCTCCAGATTGGTTTTCCGTCAGGATGCATATTTGTAAAGTGGCTCCAGATTTCCGGAATTGTATAATTCGGATTTGTGAAGATACCGATGATAACACCAAGAGCCATGATGATCAGACAGATACCAAAAAGCGGGTAGATGCGTCCGATAATCTTATCAATAGAAATAAAGGTCGCGATAAAATAATATAACAAAATAATCCAAAGCCAGAATTCAGGATTTGCAAGAAGTCCAGTGATACCTTTGTTCCCAAGCAAAGTGACGATCAAGCCGGCAGGACCTACTGCAAATACAGTACCAACCATGACAAGAAGTACTACACTGAATACACGCATAACATTTTTCATAACATTTCCAAGATAGATTCCACATACCTCAGAAATCGACGCTCCGTCATTTCGTTCAGAAAGCATACCGGAGAAATAATCATGCACACCTCCGGCAAAAATTGTACCGAATGTAATCCAAAGGAATACGACCGGTCCCCATAAAGCACCCTGCATGGCACCAAAAATAGGTCCAAGACCGGCAATGTTAAGTAATTGCACAAGGAATAACTTCCATTGCGGCATAACGACATAATCTACTCCGTCATTGATTCTGACAGCAGGAGTTTCTCTGTCGTCAGGTGCGAATGTGTTCTCAACTACCTTTCCATAAACAAAATATCCGCCAATAAGTAACGCTAAACAAATAATAAAACTAATCATACAAACACCTCCAGAAAACATAAATGATAGCGTTTTTCAACCTACTTATATTATAGGATTGTTTATAACTAATAATTATTATAATGATTTTTTTGAATTAGGGCAACAGAAAATTAACTTTAGTTTCTTCGAATTGAGTTTACCTGACGACGATCCAGTCTATACCCTAAAAAAGTGATGGAGGAATTAGATTTTTCTGGCTTGTTAGCCAATTGTTCAGATAAGGGAAGAACCGGGTACAATCCAATTATGATATATGCTGTAGTTACCTATGCAAATATGCGGGGAATACGTTCTGTTGACCGTATTGTTGATCTGTGTGAAAGAGACCTTGCTTTTATCTGGCTGACGCGCGGACAAAAACCGAAACGTGATGCTTTTTATCGTATAAAAACAGGTACTAAATTGAGAAAATTCGCATAAATACAGTATCTATCAGCAAAACAGCTAAAGAAAAATAGGGAAAATTACAACGAAATTACAACAAATGAAAGAGCTTTATGTAACGACTTATAAAGAGAAATACAAAGTTATGGAAGAATGACACTTGAAACTTAGTGTCTTTTTCTGTGCCGTGAAATGACAAACTATTTCATTTCTGCTTGATTCCCTTAAAACTTATTAGTCTATGGTTTGTCAAGAGCTTGTTGTGTAAGCAATGCGTTAGCACTCTTTACAAATCATAGACGGATAAGTAATCTCTCAAAAGCGGAAAAGAAATGATAATACTTAAAGCAACATGATATAATAAATTAAGAAAGCTGGAAGTTAAAGAGATATGCAACTTAAGATTTTTTTAGAAATATATTCTCTAAAAATTTATATTTTTCTGTTAAATTATAGTTAGTTGAATAAAATTAGTGTACTGATTAAGTTGGAGGTGAAATTAAATGAAACGAAAAATTTTAATCATAGCAATCGTTGCATTAGTTTTAGGTGGAGTTTTCTATATTGTTAAAAAAATGCTTACAGCGGAAAATCTTTACACATTCAATATTTCTAAAACAGATGGTTTAAAAAGTATATTGCTGAGTAAGGGAACGGTGCAAAAAAAAATTACCGATTTGCAAGAAATAGAAGATATTATCTATGTGTTGGACGGAGACGGGAGAACTACTAAAAAAGAAAGTATAAATGATTATCCTGTTGGTATAAAAGAACCTATCAAAGTAGAGTTAAAATCAGATAATAAGAAAGATAGTATAGCCGTTATTTATATCTATGAAGATAATTCTCTGTATTATTTAGAGCAACCTTATAATGGTATTTATCAGATGAGTGGCGACGAGTACAACGGCATAGTAAAATATCTTCGATAATTGTTAAGGAAACAATCGGAGTTGGTGTAAACGAAAAAGCAGTCTTGAAGTTTAATTTGTACGGCAAATGAAAAATTAAAAATTATATAGGTAATTGCGAAACACATTCCTAAAACTTGCGTAAAAGAGATAAACGTTCTATCTTACAGATATTTTAATGCAGAAAATAAAAAACACTTGATTTTGGGCACAACAAATAAGCCTCATCTAGCTATGAAGTTGGTAAGTCCTATGCAATAAGAGGTTTCAGACTGCGAATATATTCATGATGTTTAATTTTATCTGCAAGCACTACGGTTATCAGTTGCGTAATGCCTGCAAGTATTAAATCGGCGTGCAACGTGTTTTCGTTTTGTGTACGACGACCTGCTAGGCAGAGGTTTGCTTTGATATGAT